>CAKRJM010000064.1 GCA_934351765.1 uncultured Lachnospiraceae bacterium
CCCGCCACGGCGCTCCGCTACAGTTTCATAAATCCGGACATCATGCACCCGCCGGCGGCTCCTGCTTCCATGACCTCAGGAAGCCGCTCCGGAGTGATTCCGCCGATGGCATAGACCGGCACGGGGCAGGCCCGGCAGATTTCGCGGACGAAGCCGGTTCCGCTCCCTTTCAGGCCCTTTTTGCAGTCCGTCTCAAAAATGGTTCCGAGCACGATCTGAGATGCGCCGCATTCCACGGCAAACCGCATATCCTCCATGCTGTGGCAGGACACGCTGATCCGGTCAAACTCCTCCCGAAGCCGCCTGCGCTCCTCAGGCATCATGGCATCCAGCGCCGGGACGGAAAGATGAAGATTCCGGCAGTTCAGCTCTTTTGCGGACGATATTCTGGAATGAAGGAAGCAAAGCACCTCCTCCTTCCGGCAAAGCGCCAGAACCTCCTTCGCCAGTGCCGTATATGCCGCGTCCGAAAGGTCCTTTTCCCGCAGGATCAGTCCATGGGGCCGCAGGCGGAGCACCCGTTCAAGCTGTTCAAGGAAATCTCCCTTTACCAGCGCCCGGTTTGTGATAACGATGGTATGCTCATAACTACACATAAATATAATCATTCAGAACCGGCTGAAGCCCGCCCTGCTCCATATCCTGATACATTTTCTCAAAGGACCGGCCGTCATTGATCTCGAACTGCTCATCACCCACATCGGCGTCCTCCTTACCCTCGTATTTCTCCTCATGATCCCCGATCCCGGTAGAAACACCGGCCGAAACCTTTGTGGCACAGATCTTCGTAATGCCGTTTCGGAACGCTTCACTTTCCCGGCTGGAAACAGTGATCCCGGCAAAGGGCAGGAAAATCCGGTAAGCGCAAAGCACCTGGCACAACTCCTTTTCACCCACATCGCGTGGATTGATCTTGTCATTGTTGACGATGGGACGAAGTCTCGGACAGCTTAAGGAAAGCTCCGCATGGGGATATTTCCGGTTCAGGTAATACACATGAAGGGCTGTCGCAAGCGCATCCTTCCGGAAATCATCCAGTCCCAGAAGGGCAGAAAATCCGGCGCCGCGCATGCCGCCCATCAGTGCCCGCTCCTGGGCATCAAACCGATACGGCCATACCCGCTTATGCCCCATAAGATGAAGCGTTTCATACTTTTCCGTATTGTAGGTCTCCTGGAATACGGTCACATAATCCACACCGCATTCATGAAGATACCGGTATTCGTCCACATTGACCGGATAGATCTCGATTCCGATGTTCCGAAAATATTTGCGCGCGATCTTCACCGCCTCGCCGATGTATTTCACATCGGAATAAGCACGGCTCTCGCCGGTCAGGATCAGGATCTCCTCCATGCCGGTTTTTGCGATCACCTGCATTTCATGCTCCACCTCTTCCATGGTGAGCTTCTTGCGGCGGATCTTATTATAGCAGTTGAAGCCGCAGTATACGCAGTAATTCTGACAGTAATTGGCAATATAAAGAGGCGTGAAAATATAGACCGTATTGCCGAAATGATTCTTCGTGATCTCCTCCGCCTTTCTTGCCATCTGCTCCAGATACGGAGCCGCCGCCGGTGACAGAAGGGCCTTGAAATCCTCGATGGAACAGCTCTCTGCCGAAAGCGCCCGCTCCACATCAAGGGCTGTGTACGCATCATAATCATACGCCTTCATGGCCTCCAGCACCTTATCCTTAATATCTGACCTGATGACCTGCATTCCATCCATGTACTTCATGTGATCCGTCCGGAAGGTCGGATCCTGCTCCAGACGGTGCTTCCGCTCCAGTGCTGCCGGCGGCAGTTCATCACTGTCAATAAAATAAACCTGATTTTCCTCGTTCATGTTCGTTCTCCTGTTTCTGTCTGTACCTTGATTTTTTCATTTGACGGGAACGATCCCGCGCCCGGTTCGGTTCCGTTTTGCTCCGGATCGTTACTCTTAATGTAAAAATCCGGTCAGTGGATCCGATGCGCTTCCGCCTCTTGCCAGCACCCGGCCCATTCCGGTCAGATAAGCCTTCCGTCCTGCCTCGATCGCAAGTCTGAAGGCAGAAGCCATTTCGGGAACATTTCCCGCCGTGGCGATGGCCGTGTTTGCCATGATCGCGGCCGCACCCATTTCCATGGCTTCGCAGGCCTGGGAGGGCTTGCCGATTCCGGCGTCCACAATGATGGGAAGATCGATCTCATCGATCAGTACCTGGATCATCGCCTTAGTTGCCAGTCCCTTGTTGCTTCCGATGGGTGCTGCCAGCGGCATGACCGCAGCCGCACCGGCGCTCTGAAGATCTCTTGCCACGTTGAGATCGGGATTCATGTACGGCAGAACCACAAAGCCCTCCTTCGCCAGGATTTCCGTTGCCTTCACGGTCTCCTGATTATCCGGGAACAGATACTTGGCATCGCGCATGATCTCCACCTTCACGAAATCCCCGCAGCCCATGGCGCGGCTGAGCCGTGCGATCCGGACTGCCTCCTCGGCATTGCGGGCGCCGGAGGTGTTTGGCAGCAGCGTAACGCCCTTGGGAATATAATCCAGGATATTTTCACTCTCCTGGGTATTGGCACGGCGCAGTGCCAGGGTGATGATCTCTGCCCCGCCCTGCTCCACGGCAGCCTTGATCAGATTCATATTGTATTTTCCGGAGCCTAAAATAAACCGGCTGTGAAACTCTTTTCCTCCAAGCATAAACTTATCTTCCATGATATCGTCTCCTTTTCTTTATCGTACTTTTATGCTTCCATCAGAAGCTGGATCACCTTATTAGCCTGATGGGCCGCACATGCTGCCACCCGCGGTGCCATAAGCCCTGTTCCGTTTCCCACATCCGTTTTCCGGTCGCCGCATACATACAGCCGCCTCATGACCTGTGCAGTCCGGATCTCGTTGACATCACCACAGCCTGCCATACCATTTCCCGATACGACTGTGGTTTCCGGACACTGGGACAGAAGCTCCCTCACCAGCATAGCCTTCTGATCCGGCTTATCAAAAGCTTCACAGACAATGGCATATGTCCCGAACAGCTCCTTCACGTTTTCCGGTGTCACACGGACGCAGACCGACTCATACTCAATATACGGGTTGATCTGGTTCAGGATCTCCGGAAGTGCCTCCGCCTTTGGCTTCCCAAGCTGGGGAATTAAATACATCTGGCGGTTCAGATTTGTCACATCGACCGTATCAAAATCCACCAGAAGAAGCTTTCCGATCCCGCTTCTGGCCAGCATGACCGCAATGTTGGAGCCAAGCCCGCCAAGTCCGGCTACCGCCACACGGGCGCCCCGCAGCTTCTCCTGCATATCCCTGGGAAATCTGGCATCAAAGGCCTGATCCAGCTCCTCTCTGGAAATCCTCGCCCGCATAGCCTCGCGGATCGATGCCTGCGGCTGTGTCCCGTTTTCCTGTAATACTCCCATGCTTCAGCCTCCTCCCACAAACCGGAGGACTTCGATTGCATCATCGTCCTGTATCATAACCGCTCCCAGCTGATCCTGGGGCACGATCTCCAGATTCCGCTCCACCACGACCCGGCTGCTCTCATACCCGGCTTCCTCCAGGTATTCCAGCAGCGTCTTTCCTGCCGCCCGGACGGTCTCTCCGTTAATCACTGCCATAAGTGTTCTCCTTTCTGCTATTTTATCTGCTGTTTCAGCTTCACAGGATGTACCTTCCTGTGAAAGAGCAAAGAATGTGCCTTGGCACATTCTCGCGCCTGCGGCGGTTGCTGAGCGCCAGTGACGCTCGTTTAGCAACGACCGAAGCGGAGCGTAGACCGCTTGCGACATCTACATTGTACGCCGCAGTGCGCATCCTCGCGGAGCGTTTTCAGTTTCACAGGACGCACTTTCCTGTGAAACTGAAAAAACGTCCGCGGATCTCCGCAGACGTTTCCATACACTTCCATATTCCGCCGGGATATACCACAAGATCAGTATGCTCCGGCGCCTTTTTGTGTTGTGAAAAGTGGTGCCCCCAGTTCACAGAAAACAAGGTACCCTGTATATCCGGAAATTGATCGGAATTTCGAATTTCCATCATACAAAAAGGACTGCATGCCAAAGCGCATACAGTCCATCAATGACTTGTATTTCCCTACGTTGGCATTATCCAAATCAGGTTTCAGGTCAAGACTCTTTAAGTCTACTCTCAGCCCATCTCTCTGAGCTCCCCGTTTTCGTGTTTTATTTTAACGCATTTTCAGAAGGATTGCAAGCCCTATTCCTCACTGTTCGGCTTTAAATAGGTCTCTCCGGGCTTTACAAGTCCCAGCCTGCTTCTTGCCACATCCTCCACATACTTCTTTGTCTGAATATAAATCTCTTCTTCCTCCAGAGATTCCGATTCCTTCTGGGCTTCTTCGATCTGCTTCTGAAGCGCCGCCGCCCGGTCCGAATATCCGCTGTCGGTTTTTTTCAGCTTATTCGTTGTCAGGATGAGGCTTCCGCAAAGGAGCGCTGTTACAAACAGGATTCCGAAGAGCACCGCCTTACTCTGCTTTTTATATCGTCTTTTTCTGTTTCTTCCTGTCATTACGCGTCCTTTCGTTTCCGACCTTTCTGCCCGGGTCCATGATGTTGTTTCTCTCTGCCTTTATTTTAAGGGTTTTCCCTGCGTTTTTCAAGAGATGGAGCCCCTTTTTTACCGGAAATATCAGGATTCTCAGAATCCGCCCCAGCAGCCACCTGAAAAACCGGACGAAAAGCGGACTCAGGGTGATATGATACAGCCATGCACCTGCTCCGGCACCAGCCAGAATGTACCACCGTACCGTTCCGTTATTGCCGGAAAATAAAAGCCAGAACAGGGAACACGCCGTAAAACACCAGTACGCCAGATCCTCAAGCGAGCGGACCCCCTGCCTGTGACGGATCACACCCCGCAGGATCCGAAGCACGTCATACAGGGCCGCCAGACCGATGCCCCAGAGCACCGACCGAAGCAGGAGGCTCCCCTCGTCTCTGATCATGCTGCTCACCACTTATCCGAACAGACGGGAGAAGAGTGACTCTCCCTGCCCTCTCCGCTCCCGGATCTGGGCATAGGAGAAGCTGTCCACCCGGCCGCCGATATCCACCTCTCCCTGCTCCACCGTCAGCCGGTTCACCTTCAGATCGTCACCCTTCACGGTCAGTGTTCCCTGGCTTGTCTCCAGAACGATCTCATTTTCATCAAAGGAGACTACCTCCGTCACGCCGCTGATCATCGCCATCGCGCGCCGGTCCAGCATCACCTTGTGAGGCTTCATGGATTTCTGTTTCTGCTCTTCCATCTTACCGCTCCCTTCCGCATATTCCATAGCATTCTATGCGAAAAACACGAAGCCTATGACCGAAGAGCACGTTCTGACTGTCCGCTGCACAATGCCGGGCAGCTGTCCCGCCCCTGAGCCTGTGATTCCGCCGTTTTACAGATAACGGAACATTTCTCCGGCATCCTCTTTCTTTGTGCTTTCCTGTACCTTCAGCACCTCCGCCTTTACGGAACGGTTTCCGAACTGTACCTCGATCACATCACCGACCTTTACGTTTAAGGACGCCTTGGCCGGTTTGTCATTGACCAGGACTCTTCCGCCGTCACATGCCTCATTTGCCACTGTGCGCCGCTTGATGATCCGCGACACCTTTAAAAATTTATCCAGTCTCATGTTCTTTCTCCCGTATTATTTTTTGTTTCACAGGATGCACTTTCCTATGAAACAAGAAAACTGCCGCAGACTCTGCGGCAGCTCCATAATCCCATAACTCTCACAATCCATTCAGGATTTATGCGTTTACCAGATCCTTCAGTGCTTTTCCAGCCTTGAACTTGGGCATTTTGGAAGCAGCAATGGTCATGGTCTCACCGCTTCTGGGGTTTCTTCCCTCTCTTGCAGCTCTCTCGGAAACTTCAAAGGTACCGAAGCCTACGAGCTGAACCTTATCTCCTGCCTTTAACGCTTCTGCTACTGTATCAGTCAGAGCCTTTACTGCCTTTTCCGCATCTTTTTTGGATAATTCAGCCTTCTCGGCAACGGCTGCGATTAACTCAGTCTTGTTCATAATGTTTATTCCTCCTAAGGTCATGATACATCGTTTGTTCTTGCTCTATTATTTATAAACTGCCTGCGCCTGTTTGTCAAGAAAATTCCCTGTTTCCCGGGATTTTCCGCCGGTTTGTTTACAGACGGATCCCGTTTTTCCGTGCTTCCTTTTCCTGGCGCTTGATCTCATTCCAGAGCTCGAGGCTTTCCTCCGGAGTCTGACATGCCTCATCTCCGAACACATGCGGGTGGCGCCGGATCATTTTTCTGCACAGCACACCGATCACGTCCTCCACGGTGAACTCCCCGTTTTCCTCTGCGATCCGGCTGTGGAGCATGACCTGGAGAAGAATATCTCCCAGCTCCTCGCAGAGATTTTCTGTATCCTGATTGTCGATCGCCGCAATCACCTCATCGCATTCGTCCGTCAGACATTTTTTCAGGGATTCATGGGTCTGCTTCCGGTCCCAGGGGCAGCCATGCTCCGACCGGAGCTTTGCAATGATCTCCCTCAGTTCCGAAAAGGTATACTTGTCCTTTAATTCCATCGTCTTATCCTCCTGCCCACAAGCATACCACAGCTTTCCTTAACTTTCCATCTGTTTTCCAAGAAATCCGGCTGCGATCACTGCCAGCTTCTGCTCCTCCGCACCGATCTTCACCGCCGGATCACGGTTCAGAAGCACCACCGCCCCGATGGCATCTCCCTCACACAGGATCACGGCTGCAGCCTGTCCGGTGTATTCGCCGTTATCCTCTGCCGTCACAGGGATCATCGCCCCGCCTGCCCGGTTTATCAGAATATTTTTCCGCGACAGGATCATCTGCTCCAGCGCCTTGCTGATTTCCTTCTGGAGCAGCTCCCGCTTCATGCCGCCCGCTGCCGCCAGTACCAGATCCCGGTCCGTCACACAGACTGCCAGCCCCGTCGCCGCCGCCAGCACCTCCGCATACTGCTTCGCAAAGCTTCCAAGCTCCGCCATGGGCGAATACTTCTTCAAGATGATCTCACCCTCATGGTCTGTGTAAATCTCCAGCGGCGTTCCCTCACGGAGCCGCAGGGTTCTCCGGATCTCCTTCGGTATCACGACCCGTCCCAGATCATCGATCCGGCGGACAATCCCCGTTGCCTTCATAAAAAAATTCCTCCTGCTTCTTACATACTTTCCATAATTTGTGTTGTATGGGTAGTATGTGAAAAACAGGAAGAATTATGTGTTTAAAATCTCATTCCAAGTCCGTTTCGCATCTGCGTTGCAAAGCAGGAACGATTTCCATTTTCATTATGGACATCTTAAGCCATACTGTCAAGCTGTTCCGCCGCTCTGCCTCCTTTTATTTTTTCCCCGGAAAGGCCGTGCCATACAGGACGCATCATGATCACCACTGCGATCATGGAAACAAGATCTGCAATAGGCGCCGACCAGAGCGTTCCGGTAAGTCCAAACACACGCGGCAGTAAAAGGACTGCCGGTACATTGATGATAAAATCACGGAGCAGTGACAGACTCAACGACAAAACCGGACGCCCGATTGCCTGAAGGAATACGCTGGTAGCTTTCTGTACACAGCAGAAAATAATCGTACACATATAAATCCGGAAGGTCATTACCGCAAACTGATTATACAGAGCGCTCTCACTTCCGAAAATTCCAATGATCTGCATGGGGAACAGTTCAAACAGAAGCAGCGAAACTGCACCAACCAGTACTTCTGCTTTCATCATCGTTCTGTAAATCTCCTTTACCCGATGGTAATGGCCCGCTCCGTAATTGTAACCGATGATGGGCTGTGAGCCTGCTGCGATTCCGATCACCACAGATACGACGATCTGGAACACCTTCATAACGATTCCCACTACCGTCAGCGGAATATCCGCCCCATAAATCGTACCTTTTCCGAATGCAACCAGCGTATTATTCATGACACCCATGATCACCACGATGGATACCTGTGTCAGAAGTGAACTGATTCCCAGAGGCAGAAAGGCTGCCATGGTTTTTCCCTGAAAGCGAAAGCTTTTCTTTTCAAAGCAGAATGATTTTGTATGGAACAGATACCAGACGGCCAGCACAGCGGTCACCACCTGGCCCGCAACTGTTGCAATGGCCGCGCCGCGCATTCCCCAGCCCAGCACAAAAATGGCAATAGGATCACAGATCACATTGATCAGACAGCCGGCCAGCGTAGAGAACATGGCGAACGCCGGACTTCCATCGGCCCGGATCACAGAGTTCATCGCATTTGTAAATACATAAAAGGGAATCCCGATCACGATATAATCAAAATATTCCCTGGCATATTCCAGATTGTTTTCCGTTGCCCCAAACATCCGGAGAATCGTCTCCCGTCCGGCGAAAAACAGAATCATGAGAATAATTCCCAGTCCGGCAGCCAGAACCACCGCATTTCCCACACCGCGGTTTGCCGATTCTGTGTCCTTTTTTCCAAGACAAAGGCTTAAATAAGCTGCACAGCCGTCACCGATCAGCAGCGCCAGAGCCAGAGCAATGATAGTAATGGGAAATACCACGTTAGTAGCGCCGTTTCCGAGATATCCCACACCACGCCCAATAAAGATCTGATCCACAATATTATAAAGGGACGATACCAGTAATGACATGATGCAGGGAATCGAAAATTTCAGCATGAGCTTTCCGATTTTTTCCGTTGCGAGTGACTGATTTGTATTCATGTTCCTCTCCTTTCCTGTCGGCATTTTATACGTTCCCTGCGGCAAAGCAGTTATCCCCTTCTGCCGCAGTGTAATCCCCGCGGAGTGTTTTTGTTTCATGGAACTCCCATTCCATGGCACAAAAAAAGCGCCTCAGATTACCGTAAACAAGTCACGAAATCTGCTGCGCTTTTACCCTCTTATCCGCTATAAATGCTCGCAAATGAAACTGTGTTTCTAAATAACGTTGCTATTTTAAATGATTTTTTCCGGATTGTCAACCTGTTTTTATCAATCGTTCTTTACACCAAACCGATTTTCTTTTCCTTTTTCATGGAGATATGGTATACTGAGATTCGCAAAATCACACGTATTTTTCTGTTTTAACAGCAGCGCATAACGACTTATCCTATTTTACAGTCGTTCATTCCCCTGAGAAAGGATTTTATCATGAACAAACAGGACATTTATGCACGTTTAAACGAAAGACAGCTCTGGCATGAGATCACGGAGCACCAGGCTGTTTATCATATGGACGATTTTTCCGGTGTGGAGCTTCCCTATCCGGAGGCTGATGCCAAAAGCCTCTTTATCCGTGATGATAAAAAACAGAACTATTATCTTCTCACCGTTCCCGGCAGCAAGCGCGTCGATCTCAAGGCCTTCCGAAAAGCCCAGGGAACACGTCCCCTAAGCTTCGCCTCCGCCGATGACCTGATGGCAATCATGAAGCTGATCCCCGGCGCAGTCACTCCTTTCGGTGTACTCAACGACGAAGCCTGCAGGGTAAAGGTATTTCTGGACTCCGGTTTTCTGAAGCACGACGGCCTTATTGGCATTCACCCCAACGACAACACCGCAACGGTATGGATGAAAACTTTGGATTTAGCGGAGCTGCTAAAAGAACACGGGAACGAAGTCTATGTGACGGAGCTGTAAAACGAACTTTTCTAAAAAATAGCAAGCCTAGAATATTACTTTATATCCCGATCTTGTCATTTTTTAAATTCTTGCCAAAAATTCCGTAGGTGTAAGTGCCATAATTTTACTCTTTCCAAAATCACGAATATTTCTTGTAATAACATAATCTGCATGAACACGTTCTGCTGTTGCACTTTGCACCGCGTCCTCAAAATCACTCCACTTCATTTCTACTGCTTTTTCCAACACGGAACCACTGAAATCAGCAAGCTCAAAAATAAGCTTCAGTCTGCGAAACACTTCTTCCGTTTTCTCCGGTGTCAATTCCTTTCGCATAATATACATGATATTTGCAAACGTTAATGCTGAAACATACCCTTTCATCTGCCTGGTTTCACAAAGTTTCCAAATCAGCGCAGATTCCTTGACAAACTCCTTTCGATCCAGGAGGACATCCAATAGAATATTCGCATCAATCAACAGAACCATACTTTTCCTTCAACCTTTCTGCTTTTGCTTCCTCCAGATCATAATCTCCTTTCAGAATTCCTGTAAGGGAATCCGTCAAATACGATACTGCGGCGTCCCTAGGAATAAACCGCCCCACTTCCCGGCCATTCTTTGTTACAATAATTTCCTGCCCGGACATTACAAGATTCAAATATCTTCCAAAATTATTCTGCATCTCTGTTGCTGTTGCAGTCGCTGTGATCATAAAATCGCCTCCTTTTTATTAGCTAATTTTATTATACTGTATATTTGCTAATATATCAATTTTTTTATGACTCATTCACCAATTTCCCGGTCATATGCTCCGGCTCCAGTTCCAGGAACAGTACCCCTGGACCAATATGGCTCAATTCCCGTTTTTACATAATTCCCCAGAGTGCCAGATAC
>CAKRJM010000065.1 GCA_934351765.1 uncultured Lachnospiraceae bacterium
CTTGAACGGCTGCGCGGCAGGCTTGACAGTCCGATGACCATGTTTGGGGCGGCCTATCTCGGTTATGTCGGCGGATTGTTTGAAGAAGGCTTTGAGACGGGATTTCCCGCTTGGCTGCTGGAAACCAATGAAGCGATGCTGAATCAGTTCCCGTTTATTTCACAGATCGATGCGGACCACATGATCGGCGGTGCCGGACATCTGTACTGTATCGTGCCGGCGGATGAAAATGTAACGGTTGCAGTCAACCGTATTCAGTGGAATGAGAGTACGCGGACGGATGAGATCACGGAGGTTCTCTACCGGTCGGAGACCGGCGAGCCGGTTCTTCTGTTTGCCAATCTCAATGGTGTTGCATATGAGACCGACACCCAGGTGATCATCACTGACAACAGCGGAAATACCTGCGAATGGGAGCCATCCCTTGATGCAATGAGCTATCTTGCGCCTTGCATGTCAGAAGCCGGAGACTGTCTTTCGTATGATTTTACAGAATATGCGCAGTATAATGCTCCGTCCGGGCTGACGGCATGGCTTGATGATGGCTGGACTGGTGTGACAGCGGTCGATCTGGCTGGAGTACAGAGTACGGGCATGGGCTGGAACACGAAAACTATGGCAGGAGAAACCAGCCAATATGCGATGTTTTCGCTTCACTTCTATCCGGGAGATGAGACCGGCGGTACGGTTGAGCTGGAATGGAGATACGAAACCAGCGATGATCTGGAAGAAAAGTGGAATGGCTTCTGGACGATTTATACGGTTCCCGACGGACCTGGTTATGTGAAACTCAGCCTGTCTTTGGTGGACGGAAAAAACCGCAGTACTGCAGAGGGCTCGAGGTATCTGTGTGAAACGTATCCCCTGTTAATCAGTCCGGACGGCACAGAGCTTCTGATCGGAGCAGGTGACAGAGGGATTTGTCTGCCGTTTATGTCGCAGAGCACGACAGCGTGTGTACTGACGCAGACGGCCGGATAGGAAGGGCGTTGTGCAGTGTTGTGCAGTATGCGTTCCGCCGCTTGCACTCCGGAGGCTTTCATGATAAAGTATGATAGGAGTGGTTTTAAGGATAACATATGCAGAATTAAGAAGAAAAGATGATTTAAAAGAGGCGGAGACATGAGAAAACGAAAGAGAAAAGAACAGGGGCAGTTTGTTCCTGATGAGGGATATTATTTCGGGCTGGGAGCTTTTGAAACCATCGCAGTCGAGAACGGTGTCCCCCGTTTTATAAAGGAACACCTGGAACGGCTGGCTGAAGCCATGGAAACTCTGGGAATTTCTCAAAAGGTGACGAAGGAGCAGGTGACGGCATGGCTGTCCTGCCACCCGATGGCACGGGGAGCACTGAAGATCTCTGTGTCAGAGAAAAATGTGCGGATGGAAAAGCGGGAAAATCATTATACGCCGGAGATGTATGAGCATGGATTTTGTGCGGCATATTCCTCAGTACTCCGGAATTCGACTTCGCCGTTTACTTATATGAAATCGTTAAATTGTGCGGATCTGATCACAGAAAAACGCCGGGCTGCCAGAGAGGGGATTGATGAACCGATTTTTCTGAATGAGCGGGGAGAGATCTGTGAGGGAGCCGTTTCCAATGTATTTTTTGTGCAGAAAAGCGGCAGGATCATAACACCGGCGAAAACCTGTGGCCTTCTTCCCGGCGTGGTACGCCGGCTGCTTCTGGAGCATAAAACCGTTTCTGAGGCTGTGATCCGCCCGGAGGATGTTCCGTCCTTTAAAGAGGCGTTTATCACAAATTCCCTGATGGGGATCATGCCTCTGAACCGTCTTGGAAACGTAGTGTTTAAAGAGCGGGAGATCACAGAGAAACTTATGGCATTTTATATCTGCCTGTAACAGGGAATCGGCAGTTGACACTGGATAATTTTAAGAAAAACGAGCCTCCGGGCAGCACCTTTCGACCGAATCGGATCGGGAGTGGTGCTGAACGGAGGCTTTGATTTTTATTCAGCTACATGTGTTACATCGGTTTTCCGGCAAGAACTTCCATAAAATCCTTATAGTTTGCTTCCAGAAGCTCGGGCGTATTGAGCCCGTAAGGACATTTGGTCATGCAGGTATTGCAGTGGATGCAGTCCTGGATTTTGGCCATCATGGCCTGTCCTTCGGGAGAAAGATGGCCGGCAGAGGGAGAACGGCGCAGCAGCAGAGACATCCGCGCACAGTCTGCGATGTTGATTTTTGCCGGACAGGTGGGCATACAATAACCGCAGCCGCGACAGAAGCTGCCGGACAGAGTCTTTTTTTCTTCCTCAATGTAGGCGGCCATTTCTTCCGTCATGGCAGGTGGATTGTCGATATAGGAAAGGAATTCATCCAGCTCCTTTTCCTTCTGAACGCCCCAGATCGGCAGCGCATTATCATACTGTGCCTGGAACGCATAGGCGGCAGCTGAATTGGTGATCAGTCCGCCGGACAGTCCCTTCATGGAAATGAAGCCCATATTGTGCTCTTTGCAGAGGTTCACGATCTCGATATCCTTTTCGGTAGCCAGATAGCAGAACGGGAACTGGAGCGTTTCATAAAGTCCGGATTCGATGGCCTCCTTTGCTACATGGAGCCGGTGGTTGGTGATTCCGATGTGACGGATCTTGCCCTGCTCCCTGGCCTTTAGCATGGCTTCATAAAGTCCGGTGCCATCATCGGGCTTCGGACAGAATGCCGGTGTGTGGAACTGAAGGATATCGACATAGTCAGTCTGGAGATTGGTAAGGCTGGTATGAAGATCCTTCCAGAAATCGTCTGCGTTTTTCGCAGCAGTTTTCGTGGAGATGTAAAGCTTTTCCCGGATTCCCTTGAACGCATAGCCGACCTTTTCCTCGCTGTCGGAATAGGCACGGGCAGTATCAAAGAAATTAATTCCGTGATCATAGGCTTTTCGCAGAAGATACGCAGCATCCTCCTTAGAGATACGCTGGATCGGAAGTGCACCGAAGCCGTTTTTGTTGACGGTAATGCCGGTTTTTCCAAGTGTAACAGTAACCATAAAACCCCTCCTTTTGCAGCATTGGCTGATTCAAGTTATCAGCTTGAGTATAAACAAAGGAGAGAGAGATGTCAACCGGCGGCTGATGTAAGGAATTGACGTCATCAAGTCCCCACACAAGTCAACCGTCTCCAGCTGGAAGCTGCCTCTGAAAAACGATCCAGGATCGCCTTTTGCGGCCCGCATATGATCGAGACTGTTTTCTAAGTGAAATTATCAGAAAACGAATAAAAAACAGCTTGAATGGCAAACAACAAATAAAAATGCAGAACAATGTCCAAATCCCGGTAAAAAACATAAAAAAAACATAAAATCTTCTTGACTGTATATTGTCGACAATATATAATAGAGAAAACAGAACAGCGATGAAGCCTGTACAGGCGGCCCCCTGAGATCAGGCTGAAGGATCCGCTGTCGGAACTCGCAGACTAAGGGTTATGGATTACCTTCCTCAATCCAAATAAACGATACAAGGAGAACAATATGCCAATCGTAAAAGCATCAAAGGATCGTGTAAAATCCGGCGTTCATTTTATGCTGGGAAATTACGCACTTGTGGAAGGCGCGATCAGCGCCGGCTGTAATTTCTTTGGCGGTTATCCCATTACACCGGCCAATGAAATTTCTGAAAGAATGTCCCAGAGACTTCCGGAAGTGGGAGGAAAGTTTGTACAGGGTGAAGATGAGCTGTTTTCAATTTTTGCCTGTACCGGTGCTTCCCTGGCAGGCGGCAAGGTTATGACGGCAACCGCCAGTGCCGGCTATAACTATATGCAGGAGGGTCTTGGTTATGCGTATACCATCGAGGCCCCTCTGGTAGTTGCAGATGTACAGCGCTGCCGCGGTGAGAATTATGCCAGCCAGGCCGATGTTTATCAGATGCGTTATGGCGCCAGCGGCGATTATGAAGCGATTGTTGTATGTCCCTCTTCGGTGCAGGAGCTTTATGATTACACGATCTGGGCATTTAATCTGGCAGAGGAATATCGGAATCCGGTTATTATCATGTCTGAAACAACCATTGCTCTTATGAGAGAACGTCTGGATATTCCGGAGGCAGCTGATATTGAACTGTTCAACCGGAATTACACGACGAAGACTCCCGATGAATATCTGCCTTTTGCAGCACCGGAATTCGGCTGCCCGGATTTTGCACCCCTCGGAAAAGGTTATCATACGATCTATTCCCTGAATCCTCATGATGAAAAGGGAAGCATTGACTGGGATCCCGATGTATTTGACAAGCTTTACAAGAGAGTCTGCGGAAAGGTTCGTGAGAATGCAGATAAGATCTGCCGCACAGAACGGATCATGATGGATGATGCGGATTATGCGATTATTGCATACGGAAGTGAAGTACGTCCTTCCATTGAGGCAGCGGAAATGGCAAGAGAATGCGGAATCAAGGTTGGCGTGCTGAAGCTGTGCAACGTATGGCCGGTTCCCGAGAAAGCAATTGCAGAAGTGGCGAAGAATGTAAAGGGCATTTTTGCTGTGGAGATGAACATGGGCAAGTATGTTAATGAGATCGCCAGAGTAGCTGCCGGACATTGCAGTGTAACTCCTGTTACAAAGAATCTGGGTCTGGTTCATACCGGATACGAGATTCTGGAAGAGATCAAGAAGGGGGTTAAATAAGATGAGCGAACTGAAAATCAATCCCAGAAGAAAATATTTAAGACCGGAAAAGCTTCCTCACTTTTTCTGCTCCGGCTGCGGCTGCGGTCAGGTGCTCAACTACTATACCCAGGCATTGGAGGAGCTTGACCTCGATCCTGAAAAAATGGTACATATTGCGGGCGTTGGCTGTACAGCCAGAATCCCTGTTTATATTAAAACAGATATGTTCCACGGTGTTCACGGAAGAACGCTTGCATGGGCAACCGGTGTGAAGATGATGATGCCGGATACACCGGTTGTGATCTTCGCAGGTGACGGTGATATTGCTTCTATCGGCGGAAACCATCTGATCCATGCGGCAAGAAGAAATCTGGATGTGACCGTAGTAATGGTAAATAATATGAATTTCGCCATGACCGGCGGCCAGGTAGCACCGACAACTCCGGAAAAGGCGAGAACCATGACAACTCCTTACGGAAGCGCGGAGCCCCGGTTTGATGTATGTGCACTGGCACAGACCGCAGGTGCCACTCATGTGGAGCGTTGGACAACGGCACAGCCTATGCAGTGCAAAAAGGCCATGGAGCGTGCGCTGAACCATAAGGGCTTCTCCCTGATCGAGATCGTTTCCCAGTGTCCGACCCATTTCGGACGGTATGCACTGAAGACCGGCGATCCCATTGCAGTACAGAACTGGATTAAGGAACATACTTATACGGATGCCCAGGCGAAAAAGATGTCCCCCGATGAGCTGGAAGGAAAGCTTCGCTGCGGTGTGTATGTCCAGATCGACAAGCCCATTTATGAGGGCACCAATGAGCTCATGTAAGGAGGAGAAAAAATGGTTGCATATCCCCAGAGAATTACCTTATGCGGATTTGGCGGTCAGGGTATCATCCTGTCTGCGGTAATCTTAGGAACAACAGCGGTTACCAAGGGAGATCTGTATGCAGTACAGACGCAGTCCTACGGTTCTGAGGCCCGCGGCGGTCAGTGCCAGGCAGAGCTGATCATTGACAAAAAGGCGATCAATTCTCCTGTTGCGGAGAAGAAAAATCTTCTGGTTGCCATGTTCCAGACGGCATATGAAAAATATATTCCGACACTGGAGGAGGACGGTGTGCTGGTGATCGATCCCGGTCTTGTAACGAAGCAGACCCGTCCCATTGCGAATACGTTTGAAGTACCTGCAACTCAGATCGCAGTCGATCTCGGAAACCGTATGGCGGCAAATATGGTCATGCTCGGATTCCTGAGCGAGGCTCTCGGTATCATTAAGCATCAGGATCTTCTGGATGTGGTAAAGGATACTGTAAATCCCCGGTTTGTGGAGCTGAACTTTAAGGCTGTTGAGGCAGGCGCTGCTTATGCGAAGGAGCATAATCTGTATTACAAATAAGGAGAAGCCATGAATTTATTTGAATATGAAGGAAAGCAGATGATGCGGGAGTTTGGGATTCCCGTACCGGAGAGCTATCTGATCACCTCCGAGGATGCACCGGCGCCCATGGATTATCCTTTTGTATTAAAAGCGCAGGTCATGACCGGAGGCCGCGGAAAAGCAGGCGGCGTGAAGGTCTGTGAGAATGAAGCGGATTATAAAAAATATGCACATGATATTCTGAATATGGAGATCAAGGGTCATAAGGTCCACGGCCTTCTGGCGGAGCAGATGATGAAGGCGGACAGAGAACTGTATCTGTCCATTACGCTCCAGGGTGTTGCAAAGCCGACCCTGATCGCAAGCCGGATGGGCGGCATGGATATCGAAGCGGTTTCCAGGGAGACTCCTGATGAGATCGTGAAGATGGAGATCGATCCGTTTACCGGGCTGAAGGGTTATCAGATCAAATATCTTGCCAAGCGGCTCCAGATCGAAGATAAGAAAGAGCTGGCTGCGCTGGTTGGAAAGGTTCAGAATGCGTTCTTTAAGGGCGGAGCGCTTCTGGTTGAGATCAATCCTCTCGGTGTGGTGGACGGAAAACTCATTGCTATGGACTCTAAGTTCGTAATCGATAACCATGCCCGGTCCATGCAGGCAAAGATGGAAGAGCTGGAAGCAGCGAGAGAAAAGCTTCATAATTATAAGGCACCGGAAAAGGAGCCTACCACCATTACCTATGTTCCTCTGGACGGTGATCTCGGTCTGATCTCAGACGGCGCCGGAACCGGAATGCTGACGCTTGATCTGTTAAACGATGCCGGCGGACATGTGGCAAGCTTCTGCGAGCTGGGCGGCATGACAACGGAAGAGGTGATGTACCGTGCCATGGATCTGACCTTGACCGGTCATCCGGAGATCAGGGGTGTGATCATTGTCCTCATCGGCGGATTTAACCGGATGGACAATATGGCTCTCGGTATTACAAAATATGTGAAGGAACATCATGTGACCATTCCTATCTTCACCAGAATGTGCGGAACCATGGAGGAGGTTGGTCTGGAGACCATGAAGGAAGCCGGTATGCCGACCTACAACATCCTCAGTGACACGGTAAAGGAGTTTGTGGAACAGGTGGAAGGAGGTGCAGGGACATGTCAATCTTAATCAACAAAGATTCCAGGGTGCTGGTACAGGCCATTACCGGAAAATCCGGTTCCCTGCAGACCAAGGTTATGCTGGAGGCAGGAACCAATATCGTGGCTGGTGTGACCCCCGGGAAGGGCGGTCAGGAGGTTTACGGAGTTCCTGTTTATGATTATATTTCCGAGGCAAAGAAAGAGCATGATTTTGATACAGTGATCTGCTTTGTGCCTCCGGCAGGCGCAAAGGATTCCTGCTTTGAGGCCATTGATGCCGGAATCAAGGTGCTTGTTCTCACAACAGAAGAGATGCCGCTCCATGATGTGGTAGAGGTTATCGCTTATGCGAAAGCACATGATACGATTCTGGTTGGACCTGGCTGTGCCGGCGTGATCGCTCCCGGAGTCTGCAAGGTAGGCGCTCATCCCATCCGTTTTTTCAAAAAGGGTCATGTGGGCGTAGTTTCCAAGAGCGGCGCGCTGTCCTATGAGATCGGAAAGACTCTGACAGATGCGGGAATCGGTCAGTCCAGCGTGGTTGCCATTGGCGGCGGACCGATCTGGGGCTTCACCCAGCGTGATGCAGTGGAATTATATGAAAAAGACCCGGATACCGATGTGATCGTTCTGCTGGGCGAGATCGGTGGCGGATCGGAAGAGGAAGCGGCAGCTTATATTAAAGCCCATGTAACAAAGCCGGTGGTGTCCCTGATCGTGGGCCGCAATGCGCCTCAGGGTAAGAGCCTTGGTCATGCGGGAGCTATTGTAAGCGGAAATGTGGGAACGGCAGCGACAAAGATCGCAGCTCTCAAGGACGCCGGAGTTCATGTGGTAAAGAATCCGGTAGAGCTTGTGGAGACGATCCGGTCGCTTATGTAAAACAGAAAGCGAGGATGATACCATGGCGGTATATATTGATAAAGAACTCTGCAAGAGCTGCAAGATCTGCATGAGCATCTGTCCGAAGAATGTGTTTGATATTACCCATCATGTAAATAAAAAGGGTTATAATTATGTGGAAGCGGCAAGACAGGAAGACTGCGTAGGCTGCGGTCAGTGCGAGACCTCCTGTCCGGACTTCGTGATCCATGTAGAATAATGCAAAAAACAGAAGAACAGGAAGCGGAAAACGTGCTATAATAATGCCATGATTTTAAAATTCGTCTGACTGACGTAAAACGGAAGGAAGTATCAGAATGAAAAAAACAATTGGTATCGTAGGCGGAATGGGCCCCCTGGCCACCTGTGATCTGTTTAAGAAGATCATTGAACTGACGGACGCATCTTGTGACCAGGAGCATGTGCGTGTCTGCATTGACAATAATACGGAAATTTCCGACCGGACAGCGGCTATCCTTCATGGCGGTAAGGATCCCGTGCCAGAGATGGTGAAAAGTGCTGTCCGGCTTCAGGGAATGGGCGCTGATGTACTGATCATGCCCTGCAATACAGCACATTATTTCTATGACAGGATCACGCCCTTTGTGGATACCCCCTTCCTCAATATGATTGAGGAGACTGCAAAGGTCATTAAAGCGAACGGGTTCAAAAAGGTCGGCCTTCTGGCTACGGACGGCACCTGTCAGTCCGGTGTTTACAGGAGGGTCTTTGATGCAAACGGTATCGAGATGTGTACGCCTTCGCCGGAAAACCAGCAGGCGGTCATGGATATTATTTATAAAGGAGTCAAGGCAGGAAATCTGTCCATTGATACTACAGGCTTTGAGCGTGCGATGCAGGAGCTTCTGGACAATGGGGCGGAGACGCTGATCCTTGGCTGCACGGAGCTTCCTGTGGCTTTTGAACTGTATCATTTTGACAAACCCAATATTGATCCGACGAAAGTCCTTGCGGCAGCGGCAGTACGGTTTGTAGGAGCCAAAGTGAAGGACGGCCTCGGATATTGAGAGGAGACGTTTTATGTTAAGTAAGATTGCTCAGAACATTACTCCGTCCGCAACCTGTGAGCTGGAGGGTGTTGTTGCCGACATGAAGGCAGCAGGTGTGGATATTATCGGAATGAACGCCGGAGAGCCTGATTTTGATACACCGGAGAACATTCGTGATGCCTGCAAGTGGGCTCTGGATGAGGGAAAGACCAGATATGTCAATGTTCCCGGTATTGCGGATCTGAGGAAAGCAATCTGTGAGAAGTTAAAAAAGGACAATGGTGTGGACTATACACCTGCCCAGATCTGTGTGTCCACCGGTGCCAAGCAGGCGCTGAATAATGCAGTGATGGCGACCGTGAATGCAGGTGATGAGGTGATTATCCCCATGCCCGGCTGGGTCAGCTATGTGGAGATTGTGAAGCTGGTCGGCGGTATCCCCGTATGTGTGGAGACGATGCCTGATTTCCAGCTGGATCTGGATGCGATCGAAAAGGCGATCACTCCGAAGACCGCAGCGATCATGATCAATACGCCAAACAACCCCACCGGAGCGGTCTATACCAGAGAAAGCCTGGAGAAGCTGGCAGATCTGGCGGTGAAGCATGATTTCTATATTATTTCCGATGAGGTTTATGAGAAGCTGATCTACAATGGAAAGACGCATGCATGTGTGGCTTCCTTCTCGGAGGATGCCTATAACCATACCATTATCATTAACGGTATGTCCAAGGCCTTTGCCATGACCGGTTGGAGATGCGGCTATACGGCGGCACCTGCGGATATCGCAGCGGGCATCAGTGCTATCCAGGGACATACAACATCCAACAGCACGACCTTTGTGCAGTGGGCAGCCATTGAGGCACTGAAGCATAACGACAATACGGTAAAAGAGATGGTGGGAGAGTATGCTCGCAGGAAGGATTACACCTATGGCCGTCTGACTGCCATGAAGGGCATTATCTGTGCCAACGTGGACGGTGCGTTCTATCTGCTTCCCGATGTCAGCTATTACTTTGACAAGAAGGCAGATGGCAGGGAGCTGAAGGATTCCTTCGGTTTCTGTAATTATATTCTGGAAAAGGCTCATGTGGCTATTGTGCCCGGCGGTGCGTTCAATGCGCCCCAGTGCGTCCGTATCGCATACACCAACTCCATGGAAAAGATCGCAGAAGGCCTTGACCGGATCGAAAAGGCGCTGAGCGAGCTGGAGGATTAAGAGCGGAAACTCTGTCTGAGTATATAAAGTGAAGCAGCGATTAAGAAAGGCAAGTATAAAGTTAAAATGAGAGAGGCCAGGGAATCGAGAGGTTCCCTGGTTTTTATTGTGAAAAATATAGGGAGAATGTGCAAAAACACAGCTGTTTTTTTGTGCT
>CAKRJM010000066.1 GCA_934351765.1 uncultured Lachnospiraceae bacterium
TCAAGACTGTCCGAATTAGATGCAGTGGATCTGAGCGGAAATGCAGATTTGACAAATCTGAGTAATCTGAAAAATCTGGCCGGCAGTCTGTACCGCCTTAATGTCAGCCAGACCGGTGTTTCGGATTTCAGTCCCTTATCGGACTGTACATCCCTGGAATATTTGACGGTAAATGAACTGGGGCTGGGAAGTCTGGAAAATCTGGTCGGTGCGGTACCGTCTCTGATTGATCTGGAGGCGGAACAAAATGAGATCACGGATCTGTCTCCGCTCTATGCGCTGCCGGGGCTTCGGGGACTTGATGTCTCCGGAAATCAGATCACGGATCTTGCTCCGTTATCCGGAATGGAAGAGCTGGTGAACCTGGAGGCAGATGATAATCAGATCACATCCCTGGAAGCACTGGCGTCCTGTAAATCGCTTCAGACGATCAGCGTAAGCCGAAATCAGCTGGAAACCCTTTCCGGTCTGGAACAGGCACTGCGTCTGACCAGTCTGAAAGCAGATGAGAATAAAATTTTCGAATTGAACGGAATTGAAAACTGTACGCTTTTGAATACGGTTTCCATCGATGGCAATGCGGTCGCTGATCTGTCGGTGCTGGCAAAAAGCCGGGAAAAGCTGACGTATCTTTCCTTCCGAGATAATCAGGTGACAGATCTTTCGCCACTGACCGATATGAGTTCACTGAAGAAACTGAAATTTGACCGGAATTATGTGGAGGATCTTTCTCCCCTGAAAACGGCGACAGCTCTGGAACTGATTTCGGCGGATGGAAACGGAATTTCTTCGATTGAGGCGATTTGTGACTCCAGGCATCTTCGTGATATGAGCTTTGCTGATAACCAGATCACAGATATGCAGCCGCTGGTGGATCTGGGGATTCAGGTGGAACGGGATTTTGATGTGGTGGATCTGAGCGGAAATCAGATCTCTGAATTAAAGCTCCCCGGAACCCAAAAAGTCGAATATCTGAATCTCTGCGGAAATCCGCTGACTTCTTTTGCTGCTTCCTCCTCAAAGCGAGGATGGGAAATCTACTTTGATTATGCAGCCGGGGCCGATATGGAAAGCCTGGAGAAGCTGTTTACATTTTATAACGTGGTTGATTGTCCTCTTGATGAACAGGTAATGTGGGAGAAAACACTGAGCGGGATACGATTTATGACTGCGGAAGAGGCGAAAGCCGACATGGAAAACTGGAAGGTAAGCTCCGGATTTTAACGAGAAATCGTGGAGCTTTCGGTGATAATGGAGGAACTGTATTATGTCACAGAAACGAGCAGAAGAATATCTGGAGAAAAAAGGCTTTTTGGATCATGTGATCCGCCTGGAGCATTCGACGGCGACGGTGGCCATGGCAGCGGAAGCGCTGGGGGTGGAACCGGGAATGATTGCCAAGACCATGTCCTTTCTCCAGGATGATCAGCCGGTGCTGATCTTAACCGAGGGAACGGCAAAGGTAGACAACCGGAAATATAAAGCTGCCTTTCATGTAAAAGCGAAGATGATCCCCTTTGATGAGGTGGAAACCTGGATCGGCCATGCGCCGGGAGGCGTCTGCCCCTTTGGAGTCCGGGAGGGAGTCCGGGTGTATCTGGACGAAAGCCTGAAACAGTTTACGACCGTTTATCCGGCAGCCGGCGATGACCACAGCGCAGTGAAGCTGACGATTTCGGAGCTGGAGGAAGCCGCCGGGGCGATGGGCTGGGTAGATGTGTGCAGGGAGACCGTGTAGAGGGGAATCCTGCCGGGACTTGCAAAAAGCGCCGGAACGCTGTATGATAGTGACTATAGCAGAGTTCTGCCGCGTGACTGGAAAGAGCGGCAGGAAATGAAAAAAGAGGAGAATTATTATGACAAGAAAGAAGACCTATACGAGAACAGCGGCCTCTGTAAAAGCAGCAGAGACAAAGAAAGCACCTGAAGTTCAGAAAGAAGCCGGGGCGGCAGAAGTAAAAACCGAGGCAGAAGAGGTAAAAGCGGAAGCTGCAGAACCGAAGAAGGAAGAAGTGAAGGCTGAGGAGACAGTAAAGGCCGAGGAGCTGGTTTCCAAGACCGCGGAAAAGGCAGCAGAGGCAGTTGCCATTGCCGCAGAGGCAGCCGGAAAGGCAGCAGAAGCAGCAGAAAAGACCGGGAAAAAGATCGCAGCGGCAGCAAAGAAGGCAGTAAAGAAGACTGCAGCGAAGAAGACAGAAGTAAAGACCGGAATTTCGGTTCAGTACATGGGCAAGGATGTTTCCGATAAGGAAATGATCGCGCTGGTAAAGAAAGACTGGACAGCGAAAAAAAATAAGATCGGTGACATTAAGAGCATGCAGCTGTATGTCAAGGTTGAGGAAAACAAGGTATATTATGTTATCAATGAGACTGAGACCGGAAGTGTTGATATTTAAGGACTGAGATTTATTATATGAAAAAACACAGAAGATGGATCGGTATTCTGGCACTTCTGCTGGCGGCCGCTCCGATGTCCGGAGCAATGGCAGCAGGAGATGATCTGGAGGAACGTGCCAGTCAGGCAGAGTCTCAGGCGAAGAGCCTGGAAGAAGCCAGCGAACGGCTGGCGGGATATCTGAGTGATCTGGAAGCACAGCTTGATGATCTGGATGCGGAACTGGAAGCACTGGCAGCTCAGAAGACAGAGCTGGAAACGCAGCTTGCGGGAACCGAACAGGAGCTGGAAGCGGCCAAAGAGACGGAGAGTACCCAGTATGCGTCCATGAAAAAACGGATCCAGTATATGTATGAAAACCGGGATGGTGGGTTTGTCGGGCTGATTTTTTCAGAGGACAGCCTTTCGGGGATCTTAAACAAGGCAGAATATGCCGTGGAGATGGCGGACTACGACCGGAATATGCTGATGGCCTACAAGGCGACCAAGGAGCTGGTGGCGCAGAAGGAAAGTGATCTGCGTGCGGAGCAGACCAATCTGGATCAGAATATGGCGGATACGCAGGAAAAACAGAACGAGGTTCTGGCGGCCATCGCCGATACCGCAGATAAGATGGATCAGTGCAGCGGAGATCTGGAGGATACGAAGGGACAGCTGGCTCAGTATCGCTCGGAGCTTCAGAAACGGGAGCTGGAGGCGGAGGATAAGCTGGCACAGATTGAGAACGGAAATCAGACGGCAGACAACCGCTCGGATTCTTCACAAAATGGAAGCCAGAATTCCGGAAACAGTTCGGCAGAGCCGTCCGGAGAGGCTCCTGCACCGACGCAGGCACCCACAGAAGCACCAACCCAGGCACCGACCAGTGCACCGACACAGGCTCCTGCACCAACGCAGGCACCCACGGAAGCACCAACTCAGGCGCCGACGCAGTCCTCCGATGAGTTTGATTATTCGGCATACAGCGATCTGGAACTGATGGCAGCCATGATCTACCGGGAAGCTAACATGGAGCCCTGGGAAGGGAAGGTTGCTGTCGGAAATGTCATTATGAACCGGATCGCCAGCAGCCGGTATCCGAATACTATGCTTGGCGTGCTGTCCCAGAAGAGCCAGTTCAGCCCCTGGGGCTACCCCAAGTATCAGAATGCCCTGAAAAACGGTGTACCTTCGGAGTGTACCAGAGCAGCCCAGGTGGCCATGAGTGGATCTGAAAACTATATCGGCGATCTGCTCCATTTCCGGACGGTGCTTCCCGGCTATGACGGGATCATTATCGGAAGTCATGTGTTTTATTAAAGGAAAGCAGTGTGCTATGCTCCGGTTCGGATCAGGCAGACTGCTTTACCGGTTCACTAACGTGTTTAATCTGATTTTAATCTTTCATTTTCGGTTCAAAGAACAGAGAACCGAGATAACCGAAGATCAGCGCCCCGCTGATTCCTGCGGCACCGGCTCGAAACCCGCCCAGGAAGAGGCCGAGGGCGCCTTTTTCGTCAATGGCTTCCCTTACACCGCGAAACAGTGTATTTCCGAAGCCGAGAAGAGGAATCGAGGCGCCGGCGCCGGCCCAGTCGATAAAGGGCTGATAGAGCCCCAGAAATCCAAGAGCAGCTCCGGTACAGACAAGGAGCACCATAATGCGTCCGGGCATGAGCTTCGTATGATCCATGAGGATCTGAACCAGCGCACAGATCGAGCCGCCAATGAGAAATGCTTTAAAAAAATCCATAGTACACCACCTTTCTGTCATAAGAACAGTGTGTGCACTATGGATCTTTTTATACGCTATTGAGCCAGCAGACCGGGGGCGTTTCCGGGTGCTGCGTTTCCGGAACCGGGACTTCCGCCGGAGCTGCTGTTTCCGGTTCCGCTTCCGGAGCTGTTTCCTGGATGATCAGAATTCTGGTTTCCGGAGTCACCTTCAGAACCGTTATTCTGACTGTCAGAATTACTTTCATCGGCCTCCGAAGACGGCTCCAGGAACGGGAATGCGCTTCCCGTATGAATATAGCAGGAGCTGTTTTTCAGTGCCGCCGGCAGCAGGTAGCTGGTGTCATCGGTGCTTCCGGTGGATTCATCCGTGATCGTCCGGTAGACCCGGTTGGACTTTAATTCCGACGGGCAGAATTCAGTGGCAAGGCAGCCGCTTAAGGTGCAGACGGTGACGCTGGTATGGTGATCGCAGACCTCTGTAGGAGCGGTACCCTTTACGAAATATTCCGTATAAGTCATATCGCCTGCCGGGTCGGCATTGCAGACGCCGGGGATCGCCAGCTTCCCGGATTTGTGACAGATGGTGACCTCCTCGATGGAGGAGGGCCGTTCCGGGAACTCCTTTGACGGGAGACCGTTACAGGCGCGGGACATGATGTTGTACCAGAGCTGGCGGACATCGGAGCTTTCCGTCACGGAGGTGTTTTCATCAAAGCCCTGCCATACGCCAAGGGTATAATAAGGCGTATAACCGACAAACCAGATATCATTGCTTCCGGTGGTCGTACCGCTCTTTGCGGCAGTGGGAAGCCCTTCGATCTTGGTCTCAAAGGAACTGGTTCCGATGTTGCCGTGATTATACAGATGAGAGGATACGCAGACTCCCTGCATGGCGTCCGTCAGAAGCCATGCGGTGGTTTCCTTGATAACGGTATGGGTTTCGGGCTCCTTGTCGATAAGGATTCTTCCATTGCTGTCCACGATCTTTGTATAGTAGACTGGCTTGGTATAAACACCCTTGTTGGCGATGGCAGCGTAAGCAGCTGTCAGCTCCAGGTTGCTGACACCATGGGTAATACCGCCGAGGCAGAGGGTAGAACCGATATCACTGTATACCTTTCCATTGGCTCCGGTCTCGCTCTCTACCAGAGAGGTGATCCCGAAATCCAGTGCGTACTGATAACCGAGCTGGGGGGTGACGGTGTTCATCATGGTCTTTAATGCGATAATGTTCATGGAGTAGTCGATTCCGTCACGGATATTGGCATATCCCACGTATTCATCGCCCCACCAGTTGGTGAAGGTCTTATCCTCAAAGGAGTAAGGCGCATCATAGTAAACGCTTCCAAGAGTCGCACCGGCGCTGTCCAGGGCAGGTGCGAATGCCGTCAGAACCTTGAAGGTGGAGCCTGGCTGACGGAGACTGTCTGTGGCACGGTTCAGGCTGAGGGAAGCGGTCTTTTCCCCGCGGCCTCCGCTGATGGCACGGACATAACCGGTTTCCTGATCCATGAGGACACAGGAGCCCTGAGGCTGAAGTGTGATATCCAGCCGTTCGCCGTCCACCGTGTCATCGCCTCCGACTACTGTGCTGCGATATTCAGCGGCACAGGCGCGTGCCTCCTTTTCCGTGGCGAAGATCAGCTTAAAGGCCGCTCCGTTCTTCTGGCGCATATAGCTGCGGACATTGTTTTCTGAAAAATGCTCGGTGGAGCCGTCTTTATGAGTGACGGACAGACGGTAAGTAAAGCTGTATTTTAATTCTGTATGGGCATAATTGTCCGGGTTGGAGATCTCCTCGTCCATGATGGTCTGAAGTCCCGGATCCTGGGTCGTGTAGATCCGCAGACCACCGCTGTAAAGAAGGTTTCTTGCCTCCGCTTCCGAATAGCCGGCGTCCTCCAGATCAGCCAGCGCCTGGACGATGGTTTCATCAACAAAATAGCTGTAAACAGAGGATTCCGCTTCGCGTGCGGCATCATGATCCGCGATCTCCGTGTAAACATCATCCCGCTGGGCTTCTTTCAGTTCATCGGCACTGATATAGCCCTGATCAAACATGTTTTCCAGCACGATATCCCGCCGTTTGGCATTTTCCTCCGGGTGGGTGATGGGATTGTAGCGGGTGGGGTTCGAGGTAACGGCCGCGATAACGGCGCACTCGGAAAGCTCCAGTTCACTGACATGCTTCCCGAAATAACGCTGGGCAGCCGACTCGACACCGAGCGCATTGGCGCCAAGATTGATCGTGTTCAGATAATTCTGGAGGATAATCGTCTTATCCATGGTTTTCTCCAGCTGGATTGCCAGATACTGCTCCTGGATCTTTCGTTTGATCTTGGCCCCCAGGGAGGATTCCATTCCACCGCCGAACGCCACGTTCTTAATAAGCTGCTGGGTGATGGTGCTGGCGCCCTGATCCAGCTCGCCGGAGGTGACAGCGCTGACGGCCGCCCGGGCAAAGCCCTTGACATCGACACCGTTATGGGTCCAGAACCGGGAATCTTCAATGGCGACAAACGCGTTGATCAGGTTCTTCGGCATTTCGGAATATTCTACCGGCTGTCGGTTTGAGCCTGCCATTACAAGAGTCTGGATCTCGTTCCCGTCGGCGTCATAAAGGATCGTAGCGGATGCATTAGGCGACATATCGAGAGACGCCAGATCCGGTGTGGAATTCAGAATCCCGCGGAACATGCCGAGGCCGATGAAAATCAGAACGGTCAGCAGACCGAAAATCCCAAATAAAAAGGCTTTGAACGCAGTGACCGCGATCCGGCTCCTGTGCCGGACACCAGAAGAAGTCAGATGGCGGAGCTGCTTTTTCAATCCGTTTTTTCCATAATTCATAGAGTGCCCTCCTAGACCTTCAGTATACCAAAAAACAGACAGGGATAAAAGGGGTAATAGTAAAAACGATGGTTGCCCCGGCGGGAAATCTGTATTACAATGAGGGCGTAAAACGAAGGAGAGGAAAGGAAAATCTATGAGAACAGATTATCTGGAGGCTTACCGCGGCGGGGAGGGAGAACTGATCGAAAAGAAATCCCGGTTTATTGCACAGGTGCGCCCGGTAAAATCAGAGGAAGAGGCAGCTTCGTTTATAGAAGAGGTGCGGAAAAAATACTGGGATGCCAGGCATCACTGCAGTGCGTTTTCTGTCGGTCTTGTGAATCCAACGCTCCGATGCAGTGACGACGGAGAACCGGGCGGAACAGCCGGCCGGCCCATGCTGGATGTGATCACCGGTGCACAGATCCATAATATCTGTGTGGTGGTGACGAGATACTTTGGCGGAACCCTGCTTGGAACAGGCGGACTGGTGCGGGCATATTCCGGTGCGGTAAAGGAAGGGCTGAAGCACAGTGTTATCCTTCATAAAAAGCCGGGGCAGGAGCTGTTCATCACCTGTGATTACAACGGGCTTGGAAAGCTCCAGTATCTTGCCGCGCAAAACGGTGTACAGATCCTGGATACGGAATACACCGAATCGGTGACTGCCCGCGTCATGGCCCCGGAGGAGATCTGTGACGGGTTCATCAAAAAGATCACCGAGGCCACCGGAGGAAAGGCCGTGATAAAAAAAGGCGAAGCGCCTTATTATGCGGAGCATGACGGGGAAATCCTGCTGTTTTCGGAGTAAAGATTACTGCCAGCCTCCGTCCATCGTGATGATCTGTCCGGTGAGATAGGCGGGGGAGGTCAGAAGCTGGAAAGCAAGCTCGGCGACCTCATCCGGTGTTCCAAGACGACAGGCGGGGATCTCGTCAATCAGTGCCGTCCGTTCGTCCTCATCCAGAAACTGGTTCATCGTGGTGTCAATGGCACCGCAGGCGATGGCATTGACCGGAATTCCGGAGGGAGCCAGCTCCTTTGCCAGCGCTTTTGTCAACGCGTTGACGCCGCCCTTGGATGCGGAATAGGCCGCTTCACAGGAGGCGCCGACCGAGCCCCAGACGGAGGAAATATTTAGGATCCGTCCGGCATGGGCCGAGACCATGGAGGGAATGGCCAGGCGGCAGCAGTAAAAGACGGAGGACAGGTTGGTGCCGATGACCTGATTCCACTCAGCAGGCGACATGTCCTGAAGAAGTCCGATCCGGGAAATCCCGGCATTGTTGATCAGAAGATCCGGAGTACCGAAGGAGCAGGCTGCATCAAAAAGCTGTTCACAGTCTGAGGGATCGCCCACATCGGCGGCGATGGCCAGACAATCCGTTCCCAGGGCTTCGATATCTGCCTTTGTTTTCAGAAGCGTCTCTTCTCCTCTGGAGCAGATCACCAGACGGCAGCCCTCTCTGGCGAGACGCAGGGCAATGGCGCGCCCGATCCCGCGGGAAGCGCCGGTGACGTAAGCAGTAAGATCCTTCATAGAAAAAATCCTTTCATTGATATCATAGGTGTATTATAACATAAAAAAACAGAAAGCGAGGAAAAACAGAGCATGACGATCCGAGGCAGACACCGCGGCGGCAAAGAAAACAGCAGAGAAGGGCGGCTGAAATGGCTGCTCGGAACAGCGGCCCTGTGTGCATTTGCGGTGATTCTCGTTCTGGTGGCGAAATCCATGATCCAGAAGCGGGGAAAGCAGGGTACAGAGGAATCTGGTGCAGATGTTGTGGCGGTTTTGGAGGAATATTATCAAAAAGGTGATTATCAGGGGCTTTATGATGCCTACACGAATGCCGGAGTAAGCGGTTCAGAGTATCAGAAGTACTGGGAAGTGGGAAGCGCAAGGAACTGGATGAAGGCCATGGAGGAGACGAAGAAAGCTCTTGAGGAGCCTGAAGCTTCATCGGTCTACTATGGGATTTCCTATGCGTTGTCCGGTGACTGCCAGGCTCTGAAGATGATCGATGAGGCAGTTTCCGACGGGATCGTGCGGGATAATGAAGATGTGCTGAATCAGTTTCGTATGGAGATCGAAACCTTCTTCCGGGAGACACTGCAGCTTACCGACCAGGAAATCGGAGAGATCAAGGCGGCAGCAAAAGAAGGAAAACAGCTGGACTGGGATTCCTATGAGGAGAATGTGAAGCAGAGACTGGGGCTGGGAGCCTAATGGCTTTCCCAGCGCCCGGAGGCTCCGCAGGGGAGCACCAGTCCGGTCTTTGTGACCGGAAGTCCGACTTCATCGGCGGAAATGGTTCCCTGATAGTTCTTTAAGGTTACGCCGAGCATATAAGAGAGCACAGACGGGGCAAGCCCGGTGGTATAGGAATTGATCAGGAAAAACAGCGGATCATCAGACAGAAGCTTTGCACAGAGCTCCACCAGCGGGAAAATGGCGTCCTCGATCTTCCAGATCTCCCCCTTCGGCCCGCGGCCATAGGAGGGAGGATCCATGATGATCCCGTCGTAATGGTTTCCGCGGCGGATCTCCCGCTCTACGAACTTTACACAATCGTCCACGATCCAGCGGATCGGTGCATCGGAAAGACCGGAGGATTTTGCGTTTTCCTTCGCCCAGGTTACCATGCCCTTGGAGGCGTCCACATGAGTCACTGCCGCTCCTGCGGAAGCACATGCCAGAGTCGCACCGCCGGTATAGGCGAAGAGATTCAGAACCTTGACAGGTCTGCCTGTGGCTTTGATTTTTTCGGAGAACCAGTCCCAGTTGACGGCCTGTTCAGGAAAAAGTCCGGTGTGTTTGAAGCTGAAGGGCTTCAGATTAAACGTAAGTCCCAGCCGTTCATAGCCGATGCTCCACTGCTCCGGCAGATCGAAAAATTCCCATTCACCGCCGCCACGGCTGCTGCGGTGGTAGTGGCCGTTACATGTTTTCCAGCCCCGTTCTGTTCGGGGGGTATTCCAGATCACCTGCGGGTCAGGCCGCACCAGAAGATAATTCCCCCAGCGCTCCAGCTTTTCCCCGTTCGAGGTATCGATCACTTCATAATCATTCCAGTTGTTGGCAGTCCACATAAAGAGGAGTCCTTTCTATTCATCCATGATAAAAATGTACATCGTATTTATTATAACTGGTTTGGGAAAAGGCGTCAACGAAATGCTGACAGCAACATGGCAGGATAGCGTATGGGAAAAGGCCGGCATATATGATATGATGAAATCAAATTGCACCTGCAGTAGGTGGCAGGCAAATCGGATATGAAAAAGGAGGAAGAATATGAAACACATTATGATCGGCGGCGTGATGGAAGCCTCGGAAATGGCTCTTGGCTGTATGAGAGACTGTCGGATCCCCTTTGAGGATGCGGA
>CAKRJM010000067.1 GCA_934351765.1 uncultured Lachnospiraceae bacterium
CTTGGTCTGTCCCTCCGCATCGGTACAGGTTACCTTGATATAAGTGGACTGGGACGAATCCAGGTTGATGGTGATATACCCGTCCGCACCGGCCTGGCTCTTCATCTCATTGGTTCCGTACCGGTTGGTCATAAGGATACTGGTGATCTCCTCCAGCCCCGTCTCCACAGAACAGCGCACCCGGAACCGAAACTCATTAGACTGAGACGAATATTCTTTTCGGCTCCGACCGCCGAACTTCCTTTCGGCCTGCGTATAGTTATCGGAAATGGTCTCACTGAATGCAGGGCTTTCAAAGGTTAAAACAAAGTGATCGACCTTATAGTGGAGCGTACACTGGAACACCTGCTGGTTGGCGCCAGCCTGTCCGGCCGTCACCTTCAGGGTATTCTTATTTCCGACGGTCAGTGCCAGATCATACCGCCCGCCCCCGGAGCCTGACAGCTTTTTATTATTGAGACGGACAATGGCATCGGAGGTAATATCCTCTATCCGCCCGCTCCTCGAGCGCTTTGCTGAGATCCGGATCGGATACGTTCCATCATAGGTTTCCACTGTAGAACCGTTTCCGAGCAGCTCCCCGGTACTGGCATTATAAACCTCCAGAAGCACCGCATTGTCCGGCAAATAGTACAGCGTATAGCTCTTGGACGGTGCATCGATCTGGTTATGCTTCTTATCCCGGAACCGGAGCGTCACCGTTACTTTATTGGCGATCCCCTCCTGTAAGGTCAGGCTGTCGCTGGCCTTACAGGAACGGCTGGTTCCGTTTAACGAAACCGTCATGCTTACCAGAGTCAGCTGTTTTCCCTTTTCCGTCAGCGTAATACGGAACGGGTACTCCGGGGTCTGAACAATTTCTCCGTCCTTGATATCCGTGGTGAACAGCTCCTCTGAAGCGTTGGGATCCAGCGTCGTCTGATTTCCGCCGTCACTGGGCACCTGACCGGAGCTGCCGCCGGGCTGACTGCCGCCTCCGGTTCCCTGATTGCCGGAGTTACCGCTGTCCCCTGCCTGATTTCCCGGATTTTCCGAGGTCTGGCTCTTATGGATCAGTGACATAAGGCTGTCATCAATGGTCGATGAGCCCGAAAGGAACTGGTTCAGCCTGGAGTTATCCGTTGTCTGCCGGGTCTGGCTCTGATCAGTCTGCTCCGGCTCACGATCCGACGGCTGCTCCTGGTTCTGCGACTCAGAATCCGTCTCCTCTTCCTGCTTCTGTTCCTGTTCGCTCACAGAGTTTTCCGTGTCTCCCGTATGGATATTGGCATTCTCCACGCCTGCCAGCTTCTCCTGATCCATGGCAAGTGTGGAGGAGGTCAGATACATGTGGGACGCGTCTGAATCCTTTGTTTCCATGGGGTTTTCCGGAGAGGTCCTTCCAGACAAAAAAATCAACACCAGAAACAGCACTGCCATTCCTGCCGCCGCGATCGATCTCAGCTTCTTTTTCCACCCTGAAGTATTTCCCATAAAAACAAAACTCCTTTTTATACCGGCTCCGCCCCGGAGGACAGAGCCGGATCATACAATCTTAATCTTCCCCGGACGAACCTCACAGCCTCTGCGTGTTCCACCTGCGGGGACTTTCTTTTTTATTTCTTATTTTGCAGCGTTCTTCTTTCTTACCAGAACGGCTGCAAGAGCGCTGCCGGCGATCACAATCACGAGAATCGCAGCAATCCAGACCACAGCCGAGCTGCTTTTTGCGGAAACCGCAACCTGTTCATTTTCTCCAGATTCTGCGGTTCCATCTGCGGTTTCTCCGGTCTTTGCCGTCTCTCCTGCCTTCATGGTCTCTCCATCTGCTCCGGTTCCCAGTGTCTCACCAGTAGCTGTTTTGTCCGAAGACCCGGAACCATCTGCCTGCACTCCGGAACCATCCGCCATACCGCTCCCGCCGGGAACCTGGCTGTTTCCTGCACCGGTCTGTCCGGAAGCCTGATTTCCTCCGGTCTGTCCGGAAGTTCCTCCGGCAGACTGGCCACCTGTGGACTTGCCGCCTGTGGTTCCGCCGCCGGTAGTTCCTCCCGTAGTTCCGCCGCCTGCCGGGATCTCTTCTACGGCTTTATAACCGCAGAGTCCGCAGATGACGGTCTTGGAACCAGCTTCCGTTTTCGTGGCCTGCTTGGTGACCTCCTCGTGGAGATCTCCGTGGGCAATGGTCACGATCGCCGTCAGGTTTTTCTTTCCGGTGCTGGCGCTGGCCGTGGAGGAATACAGATCCTTCGTCGTCACAGACACCGGTGCCGGCTGGCATTTCAGCACCTTGAACTTTAAGTTGATGGTCACCTCATGAAACTCGCTCATGGTAATGAATCCATAATTGCCGCCCGCCGTGCTCATGTCCGATCCGAGGGAATTGGACGCCCCCAGATATTCCAGAACACTGGTATCATAAAGCGCTCCGTTCTCGTCATTCAGTTTTCCGACGGCGCCGCGCAGCCCGTCGCTGCTGGAGATGGTGATCGGGATCTCGATCTCCTCCCCAACTTTCGCGTCAGGCACATCTCCGATGGAAACCGTCATTGTCGGTTCCGCCGCTTTTACTTCTCCCATGCCGGGGACCAGCAGCGCAGACGCCAGCATACAAGCCGTGCCGAGCGCCGCCAGCCATTTTCTTATTTTCTTCATCACTATTTGATCAATACTCCGTTGGCGTCAAAGGTATACTGCACACCATCGATGGTAACGGTTCCGGTAACAGCCACATAGGTTTCCGGGTCATAGTACATCGTCCAGTCGCCAAGCTTGCACCAGCCGCTCATCAGAGAACCGTCAGGCTGGAACCAGTACTTCTTACCGTTGATCACTTCGGTTCTGGATCTCAGGATCTCCACGCCGTTCTCATCGAACAGGTAAGCCTTTCCGTCCACATGAGTGATTCCGGTTGCTGCTTCATAAGTCTCCGGATCAAAGTACATCTGCCAGTTTGCAAGACGGAGCCAGCCGGACTGTGCAACGCCTTCGTCATTGACATAATACTTCTTGCCGTTGATAACCGGGGTGTTGTTCTTGATCAGAACACCGTTCTCATCGAATACATAAGGCTTTCCGTCGATCATGGTAAGTCCGGTTGCGCCCACATAGGTCTCCGGATCGTAGTACATCGTCCAGTCGCCAAGCTTGCACCAGCCGCTCATCAGAGAACCGTCAGGCTGGAACCAGTACTTCTTGCCATCGATCACTTCGGTTCTGGATCTCAGGATCTCCACACCATTATTATCAAACAGGTACGCCTTTCCGTCCACATGAGTGATTCCGATTGCTGCTTCATAGGTTTCTGGATCAAAATACATCTGCCAGTCTGCAAGGCGGAGCCAGCCGGACTGTGCAATACCATCTTCATTTACATAATATTTCTTACCGTTGATAACAGGAGTTGCACCATGAATCAGATCACCACTCTCATCGTAAACATAAGGAATGCCTTTTACAAACGCCAGGCCGGGGCCGCGGCGTACACTTACCGTGGATACCAGGGTGGTTTTTTCGCTGTCAGCATCTGCGGTAGAGAAATACAGATCCTTTACCGTCACCTTCAAATCCTCACCGGGATCCTGCAACAACTTGAACTTTAAATCAATGGTTCCGCTCTTGAATGCAGAGGTTGTGATAAATCCGAAGTTTCCTCCGGCGATGCTCACCGTACCACCTACACTGGTTGATGCTCCCAGATACTCCAGGGATTTGGAATCATACAGTGCTCCGTTTTCATCATTCAGCTTGCCCAAAGCGCCTCGTAAGTCGCTCTCGCTGCTGAACGAAATCGGAATGGTAAATTCCTCTCCAATTCGCGCGGATACATTCGCGATGCTGGTTTCTACAACAGGCTTTTCAGCCGCTGCCTTTACTTCCTTCACGCCAGGTGCCAGAAGTACGGAAACCGCCATCAGCGCCGCACCGGCTGCTGCCAGCCATTTTTTTGTCATCTTCATGTTTGAAAATCTCCTTTCTCCTTACCATCTTCGGTAAATTCTATCTTTTTATTTCACTAGAGGTGTTTCTCATGCTTGATAAAGCTCATTAATTTCTGTATATGATCAGCCATTTAGCCACCAGTCACCTGATCCAGGAGCACAACAAGATCCGTCATGCTGATGGTTCCGTCTTCGTTCAGATCGCCAACGGAAGCATCCACCTGATCTCCGGCTGTCAAACGATCCAGGAACGCGACCACATCGGTCAAGTTTATTTTCCCGTCTCCGTTCAGATCTCCTTTTTTTAATTCCGGCGGATCCGGCTCTGTCGATCCGTCATAGGCCGGGACATCGACCCGGATTCCGCTGCTCCAGCGCTGTGCATAGCTCATCTCATAAAGATAAACCACACTTTCAGCTGCCGTAAAGCCCTCCAGCATGACCAGGTTTTCTCCCTGCTTTACCGCGATCCGCTGTCCGTCCCGCTTCATGACGCTCGCGCTGGGAATCGGATTGCTGGAAGCTCTGATGTCCGGAAGGTAATAAAGATACCCGTCCATGGAAGCGTTGATCCGTAAAAGGACTCCTTTCTTTCCACGGTTCACCACCGCCTGAAAACCGGCAGTAAGCTTCGGCAGGTCATTGTTTCTGGAAAGTGTCAGATCATAATCCTGCTTTTTCTTTCCGTCCTCTGCCGTCACCGTAATCCGAAGCTCCACCGGAGCATCACCTGCCGCCTTTACCTTGTAGCGGGTCCGGATTCCTCCGTCCAGCACTGCCGCAAGCGGTTCCAGCTCCGTTCCATCCTCCACCTGAAGGGCTCCGCTTAACACCGTTACCTTCATGGTAGAGCCTGCGTCCTTTGGAAGCACCGGCCAGATATAATAGAAATCATAATCTCCGTTTCCGAAGATCGAGGACCTGTATTCGGTCCGTCCCTGCGTAAAGGCCGGTTCCAGCTCCATGTCCATAATTCCAAGGATCTCCGAATAGCTGACCTGAAGATTTTCCAGGGAGGTATCCGTATGCTGGCGGCGGATCCGGAACTGATAGCTTCGGAGCTGTCCGTTTTTCATTAAGACCACCTCGGTCTCCAGAGGCTCCTCACCAAGCTGATATGTTTTCTCTGTCCGCGCTTCGCCGTCCAGAAAAACCTCTGCGCCCTCATTGCCATAAAACCGGATTACGGCTTCCTCACAGTCAGAAAGCACCACGATTTCATGATTCACCGCCTGGCGGTCAAAGGCCGCGCCTCCGTCCAGAACGGCTCCTTCTGTCTGTAATTCCACCCGGTCCAGATAAACATCCGACGGCTTCAGGGCATACATCCAGGACGATTCATACCGGAAATACAGCCGCCCGGCCGAATCCACCAGGACACTTCCGCCGCCGCTTCCGGCCACCTCGTTCTGCTGGTAGAGCACGCCGCTTCCGGGACCCGGCTCCGTGGCTCCCGCCTGATCCTTAATGAGGTATACTCTTCCGTCTGTGCTGTCCGTCGTATAATACAGATAGACATAGCCCTCGGTTTTCTCATAAGCCGTTGAAAGCGTTCCGCTGCCCTTGGGGCAGGCCGTAAGCTCCGTCCGGTAAGCCAAAGAAAGGCTTCCATCCTTCTCCAGATTTATTACATTCAGATAATACGGCGGCGTTACCACCTGGTAGGTATCCACGGACGCGCTTGCCACATAGATCCGGTTTTTATAAAGCACCGGCGTTCCGTAGACCGTTCCTCCGGTCGGATACGCCGAAGCCTTTCCGGTATCCAGCGTCCCGTCCTCTGCCAGCGGATAGCTGCACAGATATCCTTTGTCCGTTGCAAACCAGATCCGCCCGCTGCCGTAACAGATTCCGGTGGAAATGATCCCCTGCTCAGCCGGCAGGGAAAACTTCTGAAGTGTCACCCCTGTCGTTTTATTCAGACAGTAGACCGTTCCGGACCGGCCTGACGCATACAGGCAGGTGTCTCCGGTATAGACACCGGTACGATAATAACCGCCGCTGTCGTACCGCCTCCAGATAGCCGTTTTCTTTTCGTCGCTCTTGTCCGGCTCCTCATCAGCCGCCGAAAGGCAGACCAGATTTCCGTCGGCAAACCCGGCGTAAAGATACCCGGAATCATAACGAAGCGCCGTGGCCGCATTGCCGCCGATGGTATCCTGGTAACGCCAGAGCGGTTCCAGTGTCTTTGCATGAAAACACTGAAGCCTCCCCTCCGTCTGAGGAACAATAATCATACCGGCTGCATACAGAGGCTTGACAAAGGTACTGTTCCCCGGCCCCTGCATGGTCACGCTCTTTTCAATTTCTCCGGTTTCTTTGTTCAGATACACCAGCTGATTTCCATAGAAGCAGCAGATATAATCCTCTACCAGGATTCCGTCGCTTAAACTTCCCAGCGCATCCGAGTTCTTCCCGTATTTCTGCTTCCATAAAATCTCGGTATTATTGGCCGAAGACGGCGTCGGCGCCGACACGATATTTAAGTTCTCCGCCGTTTTCCAGTAGCTGCCCCATTCCGAGGCAAGCTCCTCCAGCGTATTGTCCACACTCTTTTCCAGCCGGAATTCGAGCTTTTCTTCTTTTCCGCCGATGAGGCTTCCGCTCTGACTCTGATAGCCGGGTGCTGAAACCGTATAGGTGTAGGAGGCATCTTTGATCACTTCATAGCGGCCATCAACCGGATCGATCTGCTCTCCGTTTTCATCATAAAGCGCAAATACGGCCGTCTCCGGTTCCAGATTGACCGTCAGGTAACAGGCCTCATCCACATAAACGGTCAAAACATACTCATAGGGAACCGAGTTTCCTCCGTCCCCGGATTTCAAAACCGCTTTTACCACACCCTGCGACAGAGAAAGACGATAGCTTCCGTTTTCCGCCGGCTCGCCGTTGACCGTCTGGAGCGTATGATAGGATTCCGCGCCCTTCAGGCCAAGCTCCAGTTCCTTCATAGAGGACGGCACATGAAGACTGTACGCATATGTCGTTTTTACAAAGGACGGCGTATAGGAAAGCGTCTCTCCCGTCTCACTCTTCACCGAAAGCCCGCCCAGATACGAACCGCGGACCACATGGATCACATACTCTTCTGTTTTTGTTCCGTCAGAGACCGTGATGAGAAGTTCCCGTCTGTCGGTATTGTAAGACTTGATCAGATACCCCGCCGTTCTCGAAGAAAGGGAGGTCGTCACGTCGGTACTCACCGGGATCTCCACCGGATTTCCCGTCATGGCATCCTCAAAGGACGCCACGATGGAGGTTGTCTCCGGAAGATCATCCCGGAGCACCGGCCGGACAAACACCGCAAGCGCACTTTCCGGGATCCGAAGAGTATATTCCCGGCTTCCTGCCTCCAGCTCCGTCAGCTCATACCGTCGGCTTCCGGAGCTGTTCTGCATAAATAAAAGACTTTCCAGCATCGGTTCCTGCACCGTTACCAGAACCCGGCAGGACGCTGTAAACGAGCCGGCCCGTACCATCACCGTAGCAGAACCGCCCGTACCCTCCGGGGCCATGACAACTGCCTCGGTTCCGTTTCCGGAAACAGTCACCACCGCCGGATCATCCGATTCCCAGGTAATTTCCGGTGAAGCATCGGTTCCCTCCGGAAGAAGCACTGCCGTCAAAGATGCCGTTTCTCCGGTTTTCATGATCAGAGTTTTTTTATTAAGTGTGATTCCCTTCAGGGAACTGTCAGACTGCGTCTGTATATCCTGCATCGTCTGCTCTGTTTGTAGAGTTTCTTCCGCCGCATACGCCTGATGTCGGGAGAAAGGCAGGGAGGATACCAGCATCAGCACTGCAAGAGTAAACGCTGTTCTCCGTTTTTTCCATTTCCTGTTTCTCATGTTTTTCCCTGCCTTTCTTTTCCCGGTCTGAAGCTCATGCTATTAAAACAATGCAGCATCCAGGATTTTAAAAACTTCTTTTAAAGATTTTCTGTAACCTGATCCAGCAGCGCGATGGCATCGGTTAAGTTCACCACGCCGTCTCCGTTGATATCGCCAACCAGAGGACTTACCTCTTTACCGGCTGTCAGAAGATCCAGCAGCATGATGGCATCCGTCAGCGTAATCTCCTCGTTTCCGTCCAGATCACCAAGCTTCCGATATGCGTCAATTTTCACCGAAAGTACCTCGGAATATGCTCCGGTGGAATCCTTCATAACCAGATAAACAACCTTATCCGTTGTCTTTTCCAGCCCGGTGAAGGTCAGCTTGTTTTCCCCTTTTACGCTTGTCAGCTTCTCTCCGGCTGCGATGGTGTCTGCATCGGGAGCTTCCGCGGTGGGGTCTGCCAGCACGTAGTATACGCTGGAGGCCTTGTTCGCCGTAAAGGTGATATCTGCCGTTGTCTCCGTCCGGTCAGACAGCTTTGCATCTGTGATCTCGGGAATCGGAAGAATGTCACCGGTGTAGAGCTTAAAATGATAGATCTTGGACTGGGTTCCGCTTTTGTTGCTGATTTTTAAAGATACATTTGCAATGGATGCCGTACGGGTACTGAAATAGCAGCGTACATTGGTCTGACCCGTCCTTGTATCCTCGCGTATTCTCGGTTCACTGCTCAAGCCATCGTAGCTTGCCACTTCAATGGTATCGGTGGAGCCAAGCTTCTTGATCCAGAAGTCTGCCTCACTCTCTCCCGGATTCTCAAATCCGGCCATGTAATCGGTAACTCCGGGGTCAAATTCCTTATCCAGAACATACATTTGTCCTATTCCCGCATTGGGATTGTTGGTAATGACAAGGCTCTTTACTACCGGACCCTCCATGGCACTGAAATGATACGTCTTTATATAGTCGCCATTGGTAAGCTGAACTTCAACATCTGCCTTTCCGTCAGTCATGCTGATCACGGCTTCACCCGAATCGCAGGTCTTTCCATTGACCGTAATGACCGTTCCGTCGTTTGCCGTTACATGCAGAGTAAAGTTCTCGGTTCCCTGATCCACCGTGATCATGTGATCTGTTAAGGAACCGTCAAAGGTATCGCCGCCGTCAATGACTGCGTTTCCGCCGCTTACCTGCAGATTGGTAACATACGCCTGCGCATTGCGGATCGCAAACTGCCATGCGGAGTCGTTCTTCATGTACATGGTACCCTTTTCATCGACTGCCACGCTGGCGATGCAGTACTGAGGATGGCTCGGGCAGTAGAACTCACCGGACTCGGGATCTGGCTCGGTCATGTCTGCGCTGTCCTTGATCATGTACATGCTTCCCTTGGAGCTGTTCTCCATGAAGTATACATAAACATAGCCGGTCTCTTCTTCGTAAGCCGTTGTCACAACGCCGGAGCTCTGGCAGTAAGAATTGGTGCTTACGGAGTAAGCCTCGCTCATGGCGCCGCTTTCGGGATCGATCTTGATGACCTTCAGGGCACCCTTGGAACCAAATCCTCCGGTGGACCAGCCGATATACAGACGGTTATTGTAAATAACAGGGGTACTTACCGATGCACCGCCCAGCTCCAGAGGAGCGATCAGGTTTTCCAGATCCAGGGTACCGTCATCCGCAATGTTAAAGGAATACAGTTTTCCGTGGCCGCTGATAAAATAGATTCTCTTGTTGTAATACGTCACACCGCTTCGTCCGCCGTCGATCACCACCGACTGAACGGTTTCACCGGTTACCTTGTCAATGCAGAGAAGACGACCCTGATCCGTCTTGTTCGCCGGGCCGGAAGCTGCAACAAATACATAATTCTCATTGCTCCACACATCGTTCCACCAGATGTTTCCGTTGGAATCCATATTTCTCCAGGTTGCATCCTTAGCCTCATCACCAACGGTCGGATCTTCATCCTCAACGGAAATGCACACCAGAGCGCCGTTGCCCTGAAGTCCGAAATAAATATAGCCATCGGAATAACGGATCGGGCTGTTGGAGGAACCGCCGTTGGGATCGGTGTAGACCCAGAGAGATTCCATGGTGTCTGCATTGAAGCACTGAACACCGCCGTCGATCGGCACAAAAATCATACCATTGCCGTATGTAGAAGGCATTAAGTTAAAGCCTGCACCAGCCTTTGTGGTGGCGCTGCCGACTACATTACCGGTTTCCTTGTCCATCTTATAAATGGTATTCTTGGAAAAGGTATACATGAAGCTGCCTGCAATGATCGGGGTGCTTCCGGAGCTGGGGCTTACCGATACGCCGGTCTGCCGTTCCCAGACAACCTCGATGGCACTGCGGTTGATGGGGGTTCTTACATTTACGATGGAATTATTATCCTCACCACAGCGGGCACCCGGATAGGTCGGATTGTACTGGGTCAGGGGATCGGATTCCGGCGTTTTTACCAGGGTAAAGG
>CAKRJM010000068.1 GCA_934351765.1 uncultured Lachnospiraceae bacterium
GTTCCTATGGATTCCCGGGTGACATTACAAATCCAGTTGTTTCGGATGCAATGGTAAAGGTGCGGGAATCCTGCAAAAAGCATGGAAAAGCAGCAGGTATGCATGTAATTCCCAATGATGAAAAGATTTTGTCAGATGCGATTGAAAAAGGATTTACGTTCCTTGCACTGTCCTTTGATTCCAATTTTATCTATCTTGGATCCAAGGGAATGTTGGAAACCGCAAAAAAAGCAGCTGAAGCAGTAGGAACAAAATAGCCATAATCAGCATTCAAACAGAAATAAAGCAGCCGGAGACTCCAGGACATCAGTTCTGGAGTCTCTGTCTGCAAACGGGACAATTTTTAAAATATCAGATCATTTTCCAGAAATCCACCCGCCTATTTTTGATAAAACCGGCAGATGTTATCCATACGGGCGCTCATGTTGGCGAACAGAAGATCCACCAGGGTAACGGCAGTCATGGCTTCTACCACCACAACGGCTCGGGGAACGATCATGGGATCGTGGCGTCCGTGGATGGAGATGGAAACGGCTTCTCCGTTCCGGTTCACGGTTGGCTGTACGCGGGAAATCGAAGGGGTAGGTTTAAAGGCCGCACGGATCAAAATGTCTGATCCGTCACTCATACCGCCCAGGATTCCTCCGGCATGATTGGAGGCTTTTTTTAATGGTGCACCCGGTGCTGCGGCAGGAAGAAAGGGATCATTGTTCTGAGAGCCGGTGCTTTTTGCGGCAGCGAATCCATCACCGATTTCCACGCCTTTCACAGCTCCGATGGAGAACAGTGCTTTTCCAAGACAGGCATCCAGCTTGTCAAAGACCGGTTCTCCGATGCCGACAGGCATACCGGTCACACAGCAGGCAACGACGCCGCCAACCGAATCCTGTTCTGAGATCTTCTGGTCGGCAAGAATACGAACCTGTTCCGCAGCATTGGAATCCGGCATACAGAATGGATTGGAGGCACAGGCAGAAAGATCCACCTGTTCACAGGCGATTCCTCCGATCTCCTCCGCATAGGCGTGAACCTCAATTCCAAGAGATGCAAGAATCTTTATGGCAACGGCTCCGGCGGCAACTCTGGCAGCCGTTTCCCGACCGGAGGAGCGTCCGCCGCCGCGGTAATCGCGAAAACCGTATTTTTCATCAAATCCATAGTCGGCATGACCGGGGCGGTAGCAGGCAGCAATCTGGGAATAATCATGAGAACGCTGATCCTTGTTAAAGATTACCATGGAAATCGGAGTCCCGGTAGTTTTTCCTTCAAAAACGCCGGAAAGGATCTCAACGGCATCTCCCTCGGCGCGGCCGGTGGTATAGCGGCTCTGCCCCGGTTTCCGGCGATCCAGAAAGGGCTGAATATCGCCTTCAGAAAGGGAAAGTCCGGCCGGACAGCCATCCACAACGACACCCAGTGCCTTTCCGTGTGATTCGCCCCAGGTGGCAAAGGAGAACTGTTTTCCATAGATAGAACCTGACATGGGAATACCTCCATTGATAAAGCCGGTCTGATCCCCGGCTGATTTTCTGTTTCCAGTATAAAGGAAATCCTTTACTTTTACCAGATTTTTTTCTATAATGGCGGAGAAAAAAAGAAAAAGTCAGATCAGTGACTGCGGAGAATAGAAAGAAAAAGAGAACGAACAGGTGCTCCGGCAGAAGGAAAGGAAGGATATCATGTTAAAAAGTGTGATTTTCGATATGGACGGCGTACTGGTCAACAGCGAGCCGCTTCATTATCAGGCATTCGTGAGGACACTGGCACAGTGGGGAAAATGTCTGACGTATGAAGAATATAAGAAATACATCGGAACGACCAACGCAGTGATCTGCGAAGGTCTGGTAAAAACCTATGATCTGCCGGTTACCCCGGAGGAGTTCAATGAGATCATGAAAAAACATAAGGCGGATGTTTATGCCGAGGTGGGATATCCCGGAATCCCCGGAGTACCGGAAATGCTCCGTTCGTTTAAAGAAGCAGGCTATACGATGGCGGTGGCTTCCTCTTCGCCTTATGAAAACATTGTAAAGACAACAAAAGAGCTGGGGATCCATGAATATTTTGATCAGCTGGTCAGCGGTGAGAGCGTAGAACATCCGAAGCCTGCGCCGGATGTATTTTTAAAGGCGGCAAAGGCACTTGGGACGGCACCGGAGGAATGTCTGGTGGTGGAGGATTCCTGCCATGGCGTCCATGCAGCAAAAAATGCCGGAATGCCCAGCATCGGTTTTATCAATCCCGATTCCGGCGACCAGGATCTTTCCTGCGCCACCAGACAGACCAGGGACTTCCATGAAGTAGACGCCTCCTACGCAGAAGAAGTGTACAAAATCTGGAAAAACCGCCAGTAAAAAAAGCCTGCCCCACAGAACTCAGCACCTTGATTGTCAGACCCTATCAGTGGAGCGTGCAAAGACAAGGAAGATCCCATGCAGCGGGATCTCAGAGGCGACTTTGGGTGGAGCCGGGTGAGAACCGCTGCTGGGATCAACTGGAGTTTACGGGCGGAACCCTTCAAAGATAAAGAGATCGAATTGTTTTTTGCATACTTCCATATCTTCTTTTGAGCGTATCGTCCATGCCACGGACAGATTCCGGTACAGGTTTTTACATAACCGTCTGGACAGTGCTCCGGCGCAGGTGAAGTCATAGGCAATGAAGTCCGGCTTTGTCAGAAAGTTAAACAGAAGATGATGGAGCGGAGAAAGATATACATAATGAAACGGGGAGGATACTTCCCGGAATTTGGCGGAAAGCTGGCCCCGGACGATCTGGGGCCGGTTCTTTTTATACCATCGGAGCACCAGCGGGTTAAAGGATTCGATACAGTAAAGGCCGGAATAATGCTTCAGAAGCCGGTCGCAGACCTGGCAGACGGAGGTATCGAATAATTCCACTTTATACTCGATCAGAAGGGGGACACGGCCATTTACCGTGTCCAGAACCTCTTCAAATTTCGGAATCCGCTCGTTGGTACCGTTCAGCCGAAATGCCGACAGCTCTTCCCAGGTGAAGCAGCAGACTTTACCGGATACGCCGCAGACACGGTCAAGGGTAAAGTCATGGAATACGACAGGAATCCCGTCCTTCGTGAGCTGAACATCCAGCTCAATGCCATATCCGGCATCTGCCGCAGCGCGGAACGCCGGAAGAGAATTTTCCGGTACATTTATTCCGGGAACGGGATGAAACGGGACAGAAACCTGTCGGTGGCTGCTGCCGGAGGATGCCTGGGTATCGCGGCTTTCCGGAAAGATCCGTCGTCTGAAGGGCAGCTCCGGAGTCACATCATGAAGCCCGCGGTGGGCATAATAATACCGGCGAAGCTCCGAAACATCGTCCTTCTTTCCAAGGGCCGGCATGATGAGAAACAGATAAAGAAGCGGAAGCCCCGGAAAGCAGGCAAAAATCAGAATCAGGATCAGGAACAGGCTCATAGTGTCAGGATCTCCCCGTCATCAGGAACGAACAAGGTTCCATGGTAATACTGGCGTCCTTCTGCCAGATAGCGTTCTTTCCGGTGTGTAATATCCTTGTCTTCCGTATGCCAGAGTACCAGGTTCGGAATATGAAGGCTTTCTGCCAGTTCGCAGGCGTCCTTAACGGTGCTGTGATGCTTTTCGTAGGGCTTGAACCGGTCGCGGTCGCCGTAAAGGCAGAAGGCTTCATGCAGAAGCCAGTCACTTCCGGCCACATACCGCTCACAGCCGGGATTATACGGCTCGTCTCCGGCACAGGTCAGCTTCTTTCCGTTCTTCAGAACCGTAGTGAAGCCGAACTGACGTGCCTTGGTGGAAAGAATATCAAAAAACGTCACCTCATAATCCAGGATCTTATGGGTGTCTCCGTCGGAAAGCGGAACAAATAAAATCCGGTCATCAAAGAAATCACAGAATTTTTTCTGGATCGTCAGACGGCAGAGTGTTTTAATGGTCTCGACCAGTCCATCGTGACAGTAGATGGTCAGGTTTCCTTCGTAGCTGCCCTTTTTCATGGCAGTGGCGATCATACGGATAATCCATACCATTCCAAGAATGTGGTCATTATGTTCGTGGGTAACAAAGACATGATGGATTTTTGTCAGAGGGACATCCATATCTTCCAGGATCCGCAGGATCCCATTGCCGCCGCCGGCATCCACCAGGAAATATTCTTCCTCATCGCGGATCGCAAAACAGGTGTTGTAGCATCGTGTAGCCTGGGCATTGCCCGTGCCGAATACATATAATTCTTCCATGGAAAACCATCCTTTCAAATTCGGTTTCAAATTCAGTAAAAAGCAGGTGTAAATCAAACGGTTTGTCGCATAAAAACTTCGTTTTGTTCCATCGGAATTATACTATATAAGCAGGGGCGATGCAAGGGCTGCGTCCAGTTCAGTTACTGTCAGTTCACGAAAAATTCAGAATTTGTTCGCATCCGATTCATTGACGGGGGACCGGAAAACGGCTATGATTAAACAAGACAGCCTGAGATCAGGCGATAAAAGAAATAAGAAAAGCAGGAGAGAAACAGTCATGGGTGGATTTCGAGATAAATTGAACCGGATGATGTATGGAAGATATGGGAATGATCAGCTTAATAAAGCAATACTGATCCTCACGATCATCTGCCTGGTGATTTCCATGTTTACGCGGATCCAGGCGTTTTATATGATCGCGCTGGCGGGGCTTCTGCTGGCATATTATCGGATGCTGTCGCGGAACATTTCAAAGCGGGGCATGGAAAACACCCGCTATCTGAAAGCTACCGCCGGGCTTCGTGGAAAATATCAGAAAATGAAAAACCGGAGTGCCGATAAGACACACTGCTATTTTCAGTGCCCGTCCTGCCATCAGACAGTCCGGGTGCCAAAGGGCAAGGGAAAGATCAGTATCACCTGCCCGAAATGCCGGCATGAGTTTATTAAGAGAACGTAACGGCACTTAAAACCGAAAGAATGGTTATTTAAACAAAAGCTCCCTGTCCTGCCGGAAAACCACAGTGTGATCCGGCAGGACAGGGAGCTTTGGCATGTCAATAGAAATGTGCGGAAATCAATCAGCGCCGTTTCCGCTGTTCAAAATCCTTCAGGCTGGCCAGCGCCTCTTTTGACAGAGGCAGAAGGGCAATCAGGTTGAAGATAGTCATAAGACCGATCCCCACGTCGCCCAGATCCCACACGAAGGTGTAGGCAGCCAGTCCGCCGATGAAGAGCATGGCGAGGGCCAGAAGCTTGTAGCCGGTCTGGGCGGCCCAGCGGTCTCCGAACAGGTAGGAGACGTTGGAACGGGCATAGAACAGGATACCGATAAAGGTTGTGAAGCTGAACAGCCAGAGGATCACAGCAATAAAAATCACGCCAAACTGACCTAAATGGGCATACATGGAAGCCTGGAGAAGATCCATGCCGGCCAGTCCGTCGATGGCACCGGCAGGAGCCAGCAGCATGATCAGAGCGGTACAGGTGCATAACAGGGTATCCACAAACACGCCGAAGGCCTGCATAATGCCGACCTTTGCCGGGTGATCACTTTCTGCGGCAGCTGCCGCACAGGGGGCAGAGCCGGAGCCTGCTTCATTGGAGAAAAGGCCACGCTTGACGCCGTTCATGAGAACTGCCCCGAAACCGCCGGCTGCGATCTGGCGAAGTCCAAAGGCCTCGGAAAAGATACGGGAGAAAACGGATCCCAGCTGGCCGGCGTTTAAGATGATCAGAACGATGGTGATCAGGATATAAAACGCAGACATGATGGGAACCAGAATATCCAGAACCTTTACGGTGGCATTTTTTCGCAGGACGATCAGCAGTGCGACAAGCACCAGCGCAATGGTTGTATATAAAGGCGGAATAGAAAATGCATTGTGGAAGGCAGAGGTAACAGAGTTGCCGACCACCTGGCTGATGCCGCACCAGCAGATCAGGCCGGAGATGGCAAACAGGGATGCAAGGATGCTTTTTTTCAGTGGTGTTTTCCGCCTGGACTGGATCCAGTCATGAATATAGTAGGCAGGACCGCCCCGGTAACCGCCGTATAACGGATCCTTCTGTTTATGAAGCTGTGCCAGAGTTGCTTCAACAAAGGCTGTGGCAGAACCAAGGAGTGCCGAGATCCACATCCAGAATACAGCACCGGCACCGCCAAAAGAAATAGCAGCGACCACGCCCACCAGGTTTCCCATGCCGACGCGGGTGGCTGTGGAAACGATCAGAGCCTGTATCGCCGAAAGGCCACCATGCTTTTGCTCCTTCTTTTCTGTCAGTGTACGGAACATGTCCGGAATCAGACGGATCTGCATGCAACGCGTCCGGATCGTAAAATAGATTCCGACAGGGAACAGAAGAAGCACCAGAGGCGGAAGACTTAAAACTCCATCGCCGGGCAGAGGCAGACGAATCCAGTCACCCCACAGAAAGCCGTAGACACGGCTGATTAACGTGACAATAAAATTACCCATAATAAAAAAACCTCCCCAAATTATATGTCAAGTACGTTTTGTTCACAGGGCAGGAGCGCCTGTAAAATAAAACGTTGCGGCCAGCCTCCGGCTGACCGTAATAGTCATAGTATATAATAAAAAAGGTGTTTTGTATAGAGGCGAAAATCCGTGAGAAATGATAGCTTAAAATATTGGTAAGAAATAATAGTTTAAAATATTGGTTGACAGATCCGGAATCCTGTGGTATAAATTGAGGGTAGGTTTTCACCTGCCATACAGGGGTGTAGTTCAGTCGGTAGAACGTTGGTCTCCAAAACCAAATGTCGAGGGTTCGAGTCCTTCCGCCCCTGCTTTTTTTATATCTGATACCATGCGGGGCATTAGCGCAGCTGGGAGCGCGCCACACTGGCAGTGTGGAGGTCAGGGGTTCGAATCCCCTATGCTCCATATTGATTGAAAACGCTCGGAACAATAACAGTTTCGGGCTTTTTGCTTATATAACAGAAAAAATAAAGGGGGATGAAAAGATGTCATTGGAAGCGTTTTATGAAAAAACCGGCGGCAGCTATGAGGAAATCCTTGGACGGCTCCGCAGCCCGGCGATGATTCTGCGGTTTGCAAAAATGTATGCGGCGGATCCATCCTGGAAGCAGCTCCATGACGCGCTGGATCAGGGAAATCATGAAGATGCGTTTCGTGCGGCTCATACCTTAAAAGGTGTTTCTCAGAACCTGGGATTTACAAAGCTTTACGAAGTGTCGGAAAAATTAACCGAAGAGCTCCGCGGAGGAAAACCTCTGGTGCATAAAGAGCTGGTAGATGCTGTCGACCGGATACACCAGACCATTATCGACAACCTGGGCGAACTGGACACCGAATAAATACGAAAACTAAAGACGGCGGACGGTGTATGTTTCCTAAGCGACTGACTTTCGATGGGAAGGAGTCTGGAAAACATACCCGGACGCCGCATTTTGTTTGCCATCACTTTAATACTTTAAACCACGACGCTTTAAAAGATTGACTTTTCAACGCGGTTGTAGTATGCTTGTAAGAAGCGCGGGATAACTGCGTAAAATGTTTAATAAAGAAAGAAAAGAGGAGAGTTTCATGAAGAAGAGATTTCTTGCAGTAATGATGAGTGCTGTTCTTGCTGTGTCCGTTCTCGGCGGCTGCGGAAGCAAAAAGGCAGACAGTGATACGGCGGCACAGACGAAGGCTGCTGACACAAAGGAAGAGGAAACAAGCGCAGCTGATACCAAGGAAGCAGGAGACGAGGCCGCTTCCGGAGATACCGTAAAGGTTGGTGTGATCCAGCTTGCAGAGCATCCGGCGCTGGACCAGAGCTATCAGGGCTTTGTGGACGCACTGAAAGAGGGCGGTTATGAAGAGGGTAAGAACCTGGAACTGGATTTCAACAATGCCCAGGGCGATACCTCCAACTGCGAGACCATCGCAAACAAGCTGGTAAACAATAAGAATGACCTGATCCTTGCCATTGCAACGCCTGCAGCTCAGGCCGTGGCAGGAAAGACAAAGGATATCCCGATCCTTGCAACTGCAGTTACCGATTTCGCGGCAGCAGGTCTGGTTGACAGCAATGAGAAGCCCGGAACCAACGTATCCGGTTCTTCCGATCTGACTCCTGTAGAGGATCAGATCAAGCTGTTAAAAGAGATCCTTCCCGATGCAAAGAAGGTTGGCATCATGTACTGCTCTTCCGAGGATAACTCCATTATCCAGGCAGATCTTGCAAAGAAGGTATGCGAGGAGCAGGGGCTTGAATACGAAGAATATACGGTTTCTGATTCCAGCATGATCCAGTCTGTAGCGGAATCCATGATCGGAAAGGTTGACGCTGTTTATATCCCCACCGACAACCTGCTGGCAGAGGGTATGTCCACGGTTACCATGATAACCAATGCAAACAATCTTCCCTGCATCGTAGGTGAGGAGGGCATGGTAACAAACGGCGGCCTTGCAACATACGGAATCGATTACTATGCTCTGGGCAAGCTTGCCGGCAAGCAGGCTGTTGAGATTTTAAAGAACGGTGCAGATGTCAGCGAAATGCCGATTGAATACATCAGCGCAGAGGACTGCAAGCTTTCTGTAAATTCGGAAGCAGCAAAGGAGCTTGGAGTCAGCCTGGATGCAATTATGGACAAAGCAGAAGACGTAGCAGAATAAACACAGGGAGGAAGCAGCATGGGGATTTTATTAGCAATCCAGGGCGCAGTCAGCCAGGGGATTCTCTGGGGCATCATGGCGCTTGGAATTTATCTGACATACAGAATCCTGGACGTGGCGGATCTTACCGTTGACGGAAGCTTCGCCCTGGGCGGCTGTACCTGTGCTGCCCTGATCACCGCGGGCCTGAACCCGTATCTTTCTTTAATAGTAGCGATCCTTGCCGGAATGCTGGCCGGGTTTGTCACCGGCATTCTGCATACGAAATGTCAGATCCCGGCGATCCTTGCCGGAATCCTGACCCAGATCGGTCTGTATTCCATCAACCTGCGGATCATGGGACGGTCCAATACCCCGTTATTAAAGGTACCCACGATCTTTAAGGGCATTGCGGAGGCCATCGGCCTTGCCCAGAACTGGGTATCCATGGTAGTCGGCCTGATTTTCACGATCATTTTGATCGTGTTCCTGTACTGGTTTTTCGGAACAGAGATCGGTTCGGCGATCCGTGCCACCGGAAATAATGAAAACATGGTTCGTTCCCTTGGCATGAATACCAACACCCATAAGGTGCTGGGACTGGCGATCAGCAACGGGCTGGTTGCTTTATCCGGCGCACTGGTAACACAGAGCCAGGGCTATGCCGATGTCAAGCAGGGCACCGGAGCCATTGTGATCGGTCTGGCGTCCATCATTATCGGCGAAGTGATCTTCGGAAAGAAGAGCAGCTTCGGTACAAAGCTGGTATCGGTTGTGGTCGGTTCCATCATCTACCGTATCATCGTTGCGGTCGTGCTTCAGATGGGTCTTAATACCGATGACCTGAAGCTTTTGACAGCAATCCTTGTGGCGGCGGCTCTGACAGTTCCGGTTATGCTGGAAAAGCGGAGACTGGCGGCAGGCTATGATCCGAAGACCGACGGAAAGGAGGGAAAGTAACATGTTAAAAATCAGTCATGTAAGCAAAACCTTCAATCCCGGTACGGTCAATGAAAAGCAGGCCCTCAGCGACCTGAACCTCCATCTGGAGCCGGAGGATTTCGTTACCATCATCGGCGGAAACGGAGCCGGAAAATCGACCATGTTAAACATGATCGCAGGCGTTTATCCCATAGACTGCGGAACCATCTATCTGGACGGCGTGAATCTTTCCCGCCAGCCGGAGTTTAAGAGAGCCTCGCTGCTTGGACGGGTATTCCAGGATCCTATGATGGGAACGGCGGCAAACATGCAGATCGAGGAAAATATGGCGCTGGCCAACCGCCGCGGAAAAAAACGCGGTCTGAGATGGGGCGTCACAAAAGAGGAAAAAGAGCAGTTCCATGAGGAACTGAAGCGTCTCGGACTGGGGCTGGAGGATCGTATGACCTCTAAGGTGGGGCTCCTTTCCGGCGGGCAGCGCCAGGCACTGACCCTGTTAATGGCAACACTTCAGCGGCCCAGGCTGCTTCTGCTGGATGAGCATACGGCAGCGCTGGATCCCAGAACGGCTAAAAAGGTTCTGGATCTGACGGAGGAGATCATTGCGGAGGATAAGCTGACGGCGCTCATGGTAACTCATAACATGAAGG
>CAKRJM010000069.1 GCA_934351765.1 uncultured Lachnospiraceae bacterium
CCCCGATGGGCTTTCGCATCAGCAGCAGAAAGATCACATTGGAAATCATGTAGGTAACGGTATAGGGAATCGCCGTGCCAAGAGCGATCAGATACCGCTTAAAGCTCCATTTTCCAATCAGACTGATAACCGTCCAGATGTCCATGATCCAGGAATAAAGTGCTCCGGCAAACAGTCCGTAAAGGATCAGCGGCACCCGCTTCCGCAGCAGCTTCCGCATAAAGGGAAGTCCGGCGATGAGGCCCTGAATGCCCAGGGTGAACATCTGGAACGGAGTCCACGGACCCTGCCCGAAAAAAATATTGGAGACCACTGCAGACAGCGATCCAACCAGAAACCCTGACTCCGGTCCCATATAGATCCCAGTCATGATAACGGTCGCCGTCAGCGGCTTTACCGCCGGAACAGCGCCGAAGATCAGACGTCCCACAACGGCGATTGCCGTCATAACCGCGATCATAACCATGCGGCGGATACTGCCCTCCCGCTTTTCGTAGGCAAAATAAAACGGCAGACAGGCCAGGAACATAATGATGGCGGAGATCAGGTTGTAACGCCGTTCCGCCAGAAGCTTTACTCCCACCACGATACAGGCAGCCACCGCCAGAAGTAACATTACCCAGCGCAGCGCCCGCTTTCCTGTATAAGCCTCACTTCGTTCCATGGCAAGCGCTGTTTTTTCTTCCAGGCGCCGGTTTTCTTCCTCTTTCAGGCGCTTTTTCGCCTCTGTCTTCCGCACACTTCCGTTTTCCGGTGTTGCTTCCGACTTTTTCAGGAGCCTGCCCGGTGTCGGTTCGGTTTCCTTTGTCTTATGCACCTGTCTCCTCCTTATTCTTTCTGCCGTTGGCCTTGCACAAGGCGATCACCTCATCGCAGGTCACCGCATTGTCATACAGGCTTCGGGAGATCCGGTTCGCCGCCGTGGTGTAATACTGATTACTTCCGAAAAATTCATCGGGCGTATCCAGCGAAGTGATTTCATGATCAAAAAACAGACCGCAGCGGTCCGATACCTCCGCCGCAAATTCTACATCATGGGTCACCATGAGCACCGTCAGCCCCTGCGCCTTTAGCTGATTCAGCAGCTTTCCAAGCTGCTTTTTCGACCAGGCATCGATTCCTTTTGTAGGCTCGTCCAGAAGAAGCAGTCTGGGCTTCAGTAACAGCACCTTACCGATGGCCGCCTTCTGCTGCTCTCCGCCGGAAAGATCGTAGGGATGATGATCCAGCAGATGAGTGATTCCGAGAAGCTCAGCCATAGCTTGGATCTCCCGCTCCAGCTCCTCTTTCCCGTAGCCCATAACCGTTCCGATCTCCTCATAATCCTCCCGCACCGTCATCTTTAAAAAGACCGTCTGGGGATTCTGAGGCAGGGACGCCAGGGTTCGGACATACAGTTCATTTCCCTTATATCTTCCGATCCGCTTTCCGAAGATTTCAATCTTTCCATGGTACGGCCTGTTGGTTCCGGCAATGACACTGAGAAGCGTCGTCTTTCCGGCACCGTTTCCGCCAAGAAGGCTGATGATCTCGCCCTCATATAAAGTCAGAGCTGCCCCCTCCAGCACATCGGGAGAATCCTTTTCGTAGCGGAAACAGACCTCCTTCATGCGCATGGCAATCGGACGGTCTGTCACAGGACTTCCGCCGTTTTTTTCCTTCAGCCCGGAAAGACTTCGGATCCGGTTCTCATAATTCTTTTCCAGAAAGGCCCGTCCCTCCCGCACCGTCAACGGACAGCCATCCTCCTCTGCGTCCAGTCCGTGATAAATCCGAACCGCACTGGGAAGCCCGCAGAGCATTTTGTGGTTCTGATCGATCCGCTTTAGATCTCTGCCCGCCTGAGCCGGAGGCTCCGCTAAAAGAAGCTTCCCGTGATCCATCACAAGTACACGGTCAGCTGCCGGAAAGACCTCTTCCAGCCGGTGCTCCGTCATAAGGATCGTCAGACCAAGATCCTTATTGATCTTTTGCAGCGTATTGATGAAATCCGATGCCGCAATGGGATCCAGCTGGCTGGTGGGCTCGTCCAGGATCAGAAGCTTCGGCTGCATGACCATGATGGACGCCAGGTTTAAAAGCTGCTTCTGGCCGCCGGAAAGCTCCGTGGTCTTTTTGCGGAACCAGTCATCGATTCCAAAAAAGCAGGCCATCTCTGCCACACGGCGGCGGATCACCTGGGTCGGTACCCCCATGTTTTCCAGACCAAAGGCCAGCTCATGCCAGACCTTGTCGGTCACGATCTGATTTTCCGGGTTCTGGAGCACGTAGCCGATCTGACAGGCCGCCTCCGCCTCCGAAAGCTCCTCCTGGCGGATTCCATGAAAGAAAATCTCTCCGCTTTTCTCTCCGTGAGGAGAAAGCTCCCGTTTTAAGAGCTTTAAAAGCGTTGTTTTTCCGCAGCCGGATTCCCCGCAGAGTACAATAAATTCCCCCTCCTCCACCGAAAAGGACACATGATCCAGCGCCGGTCCCGCTTCTCCCGTCATGGCTCGCTGCTTCGGGTATGTAAAAGTCAGATCTCGGACGCTTAATAACTCCATTTTTGTTTCTCCTCCAGTTCAATGATTCCGGGTATACAAAAGAATACGAGGATCATGACTGCACTGATCCCCTCCTTCCAGCCGATGACAGGCTTCATCACATACGGGTAATAAAAAAACGAATAACCGCCTGCCGAAAAGCAGGTAAAGATTGCTGCGGCAAGCCCGCCGAATACCGCCAGAAGAATTCCGTCCCTTGTCCGGAACCGGAACAGCGAAAAGCTGGTACGCCCAGGACGCCCGTACCCCCGCGCCTTCATGGCATCCGCCGTGTCGATGGAATTTTCCATCGACCAGGCCACCAGACTGTCAAAGACCCGCATGCCGCTTCCCATCTTGTCGGTGATCCCGTCCGACGGATACAGACCCATGGTTTTCTGAGTCTGGCTGATCTTCCGGATCTGAAGCTTAAATAACGGAATAAACCGGAAGGTCATGGACAGGATCAGACCCAGCTTCGGAATGGTCTTTCCGAACAGATACAGAAATTTATCGGTGGTTAAGATCGCCCCATAGCATTTACACCACAAAAGCACACTGATGATCATCAGCGAAGACATGCCGCCATAGATCATGGACTCCAGCGTTACCGGATTGTCATTTAAGAAAAACAGGAGTGTTTCCCCGTCATGGACAAACAGCGGATTTGCCAGGGACAGGAGCACAAAAACCCCAAGACAGAATAACAGTTCCGAAAAAAACTTTTTCCAGCCGAACATGGCCAGAAACAATAAAAAGCTGCCGGTGAGAGACGCTGCGATCACAAAGGGATGAAGGCTGATCATGGAAAACACAAGCGCCAGCCCGTATCCCAGAAAGAGGAGCGCCGGGTGATAGCTCTCGTATCCCTTCATGGCACATCCTCCTTTTCTGTTTCGCCTTCTGTCTCCTCGATTCCCTGCTTCTTTTTTGTCATGTAATCGTCCCCCACATCTTTTCCCAGATCGCAGGTATAGACCCATTCAATAACATCACCATTCTCCAGCTTATAGGCACCGCAGCCCTTCCCCGGAAATTCCCCGTTGACCTTATACATCCAGCCGGAAAGCTCGCCGCAGGCCCGGTCGTATAAATGATTGATGCCGCGGATAAAAATGGTGCCATAGACATTGGCATCAGCCCCCTGGTGCTCCATCTGGATCCCCTTATAACGGCAGGCACGGTTCAGGACATCATAGACGGTATCGCCTTTCCGCAGGACAAAGGTTGTCTCCGGAAGGATCCAGCCGTCCTTCGGTACATATTTTTCATCCTGAAGCTGTCTGCTCAGCTTCCTCCAGTTCTGCGCCTCCCGCACGGTAGAGCAGTTGATGCTTAAGGTCACCGTCTCCGAATCGGGGCCGATGTCCTCCATGTGCGTCATATAATATTCATCAACCGACTGGATCCTGATCCCCTTGACTAAAAAGAGGATCAGGACCACGATCAGTCCGGCAAACAGTACTTTTTTCTTCATTGGCTCCTACCAGTCATCGTCCTCATCATCATCGTTTTCCAGCTCTGCTGATCCGCCGCCTTTTTTCTTCGTTCCCTTTTTCTTATCCTTTAACAGGAAGAATAAGAAGAGGACTGCCAGGATCACAACCGCAGCAGCGATGCAGACCGTTAAAAGCACTGCGCGGTTTCCGCTGTCCGCTTCTGCCTGCTCCCCGCTTTTTTCCGTCTCCGGCTCGGTCTGTTCCGGAAGCTTCTCTGCCGCCGCATCGATCTGTGCCTGGTCCACGGAATAGGCCACATCGTTCTTCATATCAAAAATCCGGCTTCCACCGGTCTTTAACCGGTACAGTGCCTCCAGACCGTACAGTGCCTGATAGCTGGCCATATTATTTCCCTCGGTCTCCGCATATTCGCCGCTGTCTGCGTGGACGATGCTGCCGTCTGCAAGCCGGAAGGAAATCTGCCCGTCCACCAAAGTCTTTCCGTTCTTCATGAACTGCCCGTCTGTCTCCGGATCCCGTCCCCAGGCACACAGTGCCATGATCGCCCAGCTGGTGCTCTCCGAAGTCGGCGTATCATAGGTCAGCATGGTGCCGTCCTCGCTTTCCAGCTCTGCCAGGCAGGCAAAGGCCTTCTCAGACGCTTCCTTTACGGTTGTCGTCACCTCTTCTTTCGTGACCGCACTGGTAAAGGTATACGTCTTATCGGAATCCCCGTAGGGCGCCAGAGCCGTCAGAGTCATGGAGGTTAAATCCACATCGGAATCATCGGTTAAGATCAGTCCGAAGCCGCCGTCTGCCAGCTGGCGTTCCAGAAGCGCCGTGATAAACGCCTCCTGGTTCCATTCGGCGTCCGCAGGCACGTTCCAGTTTCCGGCATCGGCCGTCAGAAGTGCCCAGATATAGCCGTTGATCCCCTGCTTTCCAGGCTCGCCGAATACACTGGTATGCCACAGATGATCCTTTAACAGGTTGATGGGATTTCCCTCCGGATCGGTTCCGAACTGCTCCGGATTGCCGCCACAGGCTTTAATGGTCAGGATCATACGATAGATATCGGAAACCAGAAGGCTTCCCTGATACTTCTCCGGGTCTGCATAAATAGCTTCCACCGTCTCCTGCATTCTCGCCAGATAGGAGGCCCGGTCTCCCTCGATTCCCATTCGGCTTGTGCTAAAAGCGAACCAGTCGCTGGCCGGATCACCGGCCTTGTCTACGAAGGCACCGGCAAATAATTCCTTTTCTCCGATGAGGCTCTTCTTCCAGTCTATGATCCCGTCTTCAATTTCCCGGATCTCGTCCGCCGTATAGGAATGTTCCTGAGAAGCTGCATCGGTGCTCCCTCCGGTTCCTGCCGCTCCGGCATCCGTTTCTGCTGATGCAAAGCAACGGTTTCCGGCAGGAGATGTTCCCTCCGCATATGCGGTTCCCGGTGTCTGGAACAGGAGGGCTGCTGCCAGGATCACGGCAAACAGCGTTGTTTTCCACGTTTTTTTCATAATCTGCCTCTCTTTTTCGTTTTATTAAAACCGGACATGCTTAGATCGGCGCTTTTTCGATGCCGCCAGAAGGGCTGCTCCGGCCGCCGCAGTCACCAGTGCCAGGGCTCCGAAGATCACACCAAGGATCAGAACCCTTTTCCTTTCCTTCCCGGTCTCTCGGAGCTGTTCCAGGATCTTCGACTCCGCCTGAACGGCCTGCTCCGGGGTCAGCTGCGCTTCCAGCCAGTCGGGAAGCCCTGTCTCTGCCGCGGCTTCGGTTTCCTCCACAGTATCTCCGGAAAGATCCGTTACCATTCCGTCTTCTGCGGGAAGATCTGCAGCGGGAAGCTGTCCCGCAGCTCCGGCTTTGCCGTTTCCTCCGGTCTGCACCGTACCTTCCCGGCCGCCGCCCCGGATCGGCGTTGTCTCTGTTCCCGGATCAACCACCGGTGTCTCCAGTGCCGCATAGGCCGCCTCTGCATGCTCCAGCACCTCAAAGTTGGTAATCTGGCTCTGCTGCGCCGGGCTCAGTGCATTGTAGGCCGCTCTTGCCTCTGCGATCTGGGGACCGCTCTCCCGGCTTACGGTTCCGATCCGGCCGATCAGATCAATCGTATGCTGAATTCCGTATAAGAACTGATACCGGTCCACCGCCTGCTCCAGTACCTCATAATTGGATACCAGCGCCTGCTGATTTCCCGTCAGCCCGTTATAGCTCTTCACTGCCGCATCAATGGCATTTTTGCTGTCCAGCGTCACCTCGCCGATGGCATCGATCAGCTCGATCACCGGCCGGACTGCCGTCAGATCCTGATACGTTTCCAGCGCCTTTTTTAACACCGGATACGTTGTCACCAGAGCCTTCTGGACATCGGTCAGCGCATCATAGGCACGCTGCGCCGCAAAAATCGTCTCTTCTTTTTCAAGTGTCACCTCGCCGATGGCTGCAATGGCCGCCGAAACGCCATCTGCTTTCAGCTTATTATAAGCCTGTTCCGCCGCATCAAGCTCTCCGGCCCGTTCCACCAGTGTTTTCTGCTTCTCGGTGAGCGCATCAAAGGCCAGTCTTGCCTTACGGATCGCATCACCACTCTCCTCACCGACCGTACCGATGGCTCCGATGAGCAGATCCACCTGTGCCGCCCGCTCCGTATCCTCCTCGGTGGGCTCATAAAGCGCCGCCAGCCGCTCCCATTCCGCTTCCGCATCGAGAAGTGTCTGATAAACCGATACCAGTCCCCGTTGTTTTTCCGTCAGGTTGTCATATGCCAGCCTTGCCAGTTCGATCGAGGTCTTTACATAAGCTGTATAGACCACCTCGCCGATACTCATGATATAACCGTCCACCTGGGCCGCTGCTGCCATATCCCGCTGGTTCTCCACCTGCCATGCGTCCGGCAGACGGTCAATAGCCTGTCTTGCTTCATCTAACAATCGCTGTACTTCTTCGATCTCGTCCGCCAGAAGAATGTTCTTCCTGGCATTGGCCACCAGATTTCGGATCTTCGCCTGCTCCTCTTCCCGGTAATTGGTCAGATCCACATAGTTTTCCAGCGTCTCAATGGCTGCGTCTTTCGCTTCGTTCAGCTGCCGCTCCGCCGTTCCGTCCTTTGTCTCAACGGCAAGGATCTCCGCCTTGGCCGATGTCAGCACCGCATTAACGCCTTCCATATCCTCTGCTGCCCGGATTTTTTCCGCCGCTGACGAAACAACTGCCTGGATTGCCACCCAGTTTTCCGCGGTGTAATCCGTTTCCGGCACAAAGGTCTGAAGCTCTGAAATGGCTCCCGTCTTAAACTGTTCCAGCGTCATCTGCCAGCTGAGGATCGGATAGCCATTCTGATAACCGAGATAATCATGGATAAAGACCGATCCGCCGCCGTTTAACGCATTCAGAATATCATCGCTCTGAAGCTCCTTTTCCGTCAGGAACTTTCCGGCTGCCGTAAAGTCCGCTGAGGTTCCCACCAGCGCCCGATTCACCAGGTCGCTGCGCTTCAGGGCATAAATGGTTCCGAAGGAGCCGCTGGAAACGGTTCCGAACACTGCTCCGATGGAAAGGCCCGAATTTTTCAGATTCACCGGACCGGAGGTATAACACCAGTCCACCTGCGTACTGGAATCCTGAACCCAGCCGCCGATTCCTCCGGCGTGGTTATAACCCGTCACATCGCCGGTATTATAGCAGGAACGGATCTGGCAGTCTCTCTGGATCACACTGCCCACCAGACCGCCTGCCGTATGGCAGGAAGAGATCTGTCCGATATTGTAGGACAGCTCCAGAATACTTCCTGTTGACATGCTTCCGATGAGGCCTCCGGCAAAGTAAGTGATTCCGCCTCTGCCCTCAGAGGGAATGGAAATGCTTCCCTCGTTGCCGCAGCCGGATACCCGCACATATCTGGTCTTTCCAACGATGCCGGCCACTCCGGCGTCCAGAGGCCGGATGTTCTCCACGCTGATGCTTACCAGGCTTTTGCAGTTTAAGATCTCATACCGGTTTCCACTCCCGTTTCCTTCTGCATACCCGGCGATTCCGCCTACATAGGCCGTCCGTCCGTCTGCCTTGATGGTTCCGGTGACGGTCACATTCTGGATTTTCTGACCGTTTCCTCCGGCTACATAGCCGAACAGGCCATCGTAGGTATAATACGTATTGATATATAAGCTCCGGACGGTATGCCCGCCTCCGTCAAAGCTTCCGATAAAGGGCTTCTCTGCGCCGATGGGCGTCCAGCTCTTTGCACCCAGACTGATGTCATTGCACAGCTCCGCGCTGATGTCCGTCTCCCCGTCATTTACCGTTTTTGCAAACCAGGCAAGCTCCGCACCGCTTGTGATCTGATAGATTCCGTCAGCATTCTGATCCGGAACTGTACAGGTCACGCCGTCCCAGGCCCCTGTCTCCGGGATCTGGTCGATGATGGCATCCATATCAAGCTTTGCCTGCTCCATAAGCGATGTGATATCCGCTGTGGTTTTGGCCTTTGTAATGTTCTCCAGCGCCTTTTCCCGTATCTGGCGGATCCGGAACATCCAGGTCACCTCATACTGCTCCTCGGCCCGGTACTCGCTCACCGTCTGGATCGCACTCTGGCGCACCTCCTCCAGTCGTTTGTCCGCCTCATACGACAACAGCTTTTCGTCCAGGGCGTCCCTGCCATCCCGCAGGTTCAGCCGTACCTCCTCTTCCGAAGAAGAATGTTCAATGGTATCCGACCACTGCGTTTTCAGATTCTCCAGCTCATCAAGCTGATTTCTCGAAAGACCCTCATTCTGGGACAGAATCTTTTTATAGTATTCATTTAAAGCGATCACCGCATTGTCAATGGCCTCCGCCAGATCTGTATCGGTGATCTCGCCCGGCTTCACCTCCGAAAGCTTCTCTCTCGCCTCTGTCATGATCGTCTCGATCTGAGCAAGGGACTGGGCCGCATTGATCTGATCGGTATAGGTCTTTACCAGTCCCTCGATGACGGCATAGGTCTTGCCGTATTTATTTCGGTTGCTTTCCGTCAGCCAGCTGTTTAATTCCGCCTTTGCCTCCGCTGCCGCCGCCAGAAGATCCTCCGGCAGGCTCTGCCATGCCAGCTTTGGATATCCGTTGTTTTCCGTATCATGCTTTCCGGACATGACAAAGGCGCTTCCCAGCTTTTCCACCAGTGCCGTACTCTTTAACTCGTCCTCCTTCACCATACGGGATTCTCCCAGGATCGTAGTCCCCCGGTTGGTAACTGCCCCCACCGGCCGCAGAGAGCCCTTGGCATCCGCGAGGGCATAAATGGTTCCGTAAGCACCGCTTTTCAGATAGCCGATGGCGCCTCCCCAGTAGCTGTAATCGCTGCGATTGAATGTTACGGCAGAATATGCATGCTCCAGAACCGGCATGGGCGGAAGGACTTCCTGCTTCCACTGGTCATACCCCATCTCCCCGACAATGCCGCCGATCTCATGACCGATGCTGGTACCGAACCCATCCACATTTCCCAGGTTATAGACATTCCGGATCACGGCCTGCTTCGCCGTTCCGTCGCTGTAAACGCCCGCAGAGGACAAGCGTCCCGCGATACCGCCAATACCGCCGTTTCCTCTTACGCTTCCGTAATTGGCACTGGTCAAAACCTCCGCACCGCTCTTCACGGCTCCGGCGATTCCGCCCACATAAAGATAGCCCTGTACCGTGGCATGGTTTACGCAGTTGGTCACCTGCCCGTGGATTCCATAAACCAGACCGGCAATTCCGCCCGTATGGTTCTGGGCAAAGCTGATGGTCGTTGACAGCTTTCCGTAGTTCTCACAATTGGTCACCAGACCGCTGCAGATACCGACCACACCGCCGCTGTTGCGGTACATGGCATTGCCCTCCATGGTGGTCCGCGCATAGTTCACACAGCCGGTAATCTGGCCGCTTTTTAAATAACCGGCAATGCCGCCGCTGCCTGCATACAGCTCCTCTCTGGCACTGTCCGTCTCATAATTGCCATAGTTCTGGAACACTTTTCCGAGAACGGTCACGTTCTTGACCGTGCCGCCGTCGATGACACCAAACAGCCCCGCATACCGCCGATCCGGATCCTTCAGACTGATCTCGGTTCGCAGATAAACTACCCGCTGGCCGTTTCCGTCAAATACCCCCTTATAGGGATGCTCCTGTGTGTCGCCGATCATGATCCAC
>CAKRJM010000070.1 GCA_934351765.1 uncultured Lachnospiraceae bacterium
GGTCAATCTTTACCATTTTTCTTTTTCTTTTTCAAAACGCCCTCTCCCGAATATCGGAAAAGGGCGTTCTCTGATTTTTCTTATTCAGTTTCAAAAGCCGTTTTATTTCTGCATCATTCTCTTGGAAATCTCTTCAGCCTTCTCGTATACCCAGTGGATATGCTCATCGGGAGTATCCAGATGGATCGTGCAGTCTGCGCCGATGATGACACCGGTTGTACCAGCCTCATCAACGATCTTCTCAACATAATCCTGGATTTCTTCCTTTGTACCGGTGCAGATCAGGTCAGTATTGTTGTTGCCGAAGCCGCCGATAACGCACTTGTTGTGGAACAGCTTCTTGCCTTCTGCAACAGGAACCTCTTCCGCATGAACAGCCCAGTTGATTACGCTGCAGTCATAATCTGTGTATACAGACAGGTTGTTTAAGTTTCCTCTCCATCCGCAGATATGAAGCAGGTTGTCCTTTGCATAGGAATTTGCCTTTGCGATGATTCTCTTCTCACCAGGTGCTACATACTTGTTGTAAACAGCGGGAGCGATTCCGCGGTTAAAGCAGGAAACGCTGAAGTAAATACCATCCATGATTCCGGCGCCTACAACCATATCGATCAGCTTCTCTGTGTAATCAGCGATCAGATCCAGTGCATACTGGGTAGCTTCAGGATCATCGTTCATCAGAGTAACGATGGGAGCTTCCAGCTTGCCTCTTGTGATCAGAGGATGTGTCTGGTTCATTCTGTGATTGATCTGGAAGGTCGGGGAGAATACATTGTAGTACATCAGTACATCATTTCCGTAAATCTCTCTGGTTGCCTTTGCGAACTCTACGCACTTATCAAGGTATGCATCCATCTCATCAGTTGCCTTGAAATTCTTGAAATCAGAAGCGCAGTTGATCTCTTCATAATTAAAGGGCATGAAGAACAGACCGTCTGTCATAACCTTTACGAAATCAGGATCGAACTCCTCTTTGAATTTCTTTGCCCCCTCCAGGTTCTGTGCAATATACTCCGGATTATGGAAGCCGTCTACCAGCTCATCTTCCAGATAGTGATGCCAGAAGCCGACAAGCAGCTTGTCTGTAGGTTCATTGTGAAATGTTTTTAATACCAGTTCTTTTCTGTCCATAAATACCTCTCCTTATCATTTATTGACTTTCCATTAGTATACGCTATTTCCTATCCGAAATCAAGCACTAATATGATTAGTTCCCCGATAATTTTCTCATCTTGATTTTCTTCCTACTTTCCGAAATAAAACAATCCTTTCTTCACATAGGGTTCACTTTCTGCTGACTGCAGCTCATAACCGATTTCCCTGATTTTTTCCTTTATAAGCGGAATATCCAGTTCCTCTTCACTGATCACAACAGTTTCTCCGCTTTTCGCGGAGGAGGTCACTTTTTTCACCTTAACGTTCCTCCGGATCACCTCGTTCATATGTGCCTCGCACATTCCACACATCATCCCATCAATTTTCAATACTGTTTTTACCATATGCTTCCCCTGCTTTCTCTGATCGATTTTCGCTTTCAAGGCTCATTTATTCCTCAGTTAGCCATTTCTATCCTTTCGGTATTATATACCCCACGCAGGTATATGTCAACCTGTTTATTTTACATGGAACACACACAGAAAAACTTTCTGATTTATGAATTTACATTCTGTACTTCAGATGTTATGTTATAGATAATGACAGGTGTCGGATTGCGCAGGAAAAACCATCCTGTTCGGTTGCTGTAGATCAAAAACAGCCTGTGTCATCAGAAGTTTTATATGGGGGAATTTTTACATGAAAGAAACAAGGTCAAAACGCTCCGGAAAGAACGTTCCCATGACGGAAGGCTCTCTCTGGAAAAATCTTCTGCTGTTCAGTATCCCGCTTGCATTCTCGCAGGTGCTGGAGGTCATGTTTAATTTGAGCGATGTGGCAATTGTCGGACGGTTCGCCAGCTACCAGGCACTGGGAAGCGTCGGCTCCACCACGCTCCTTGTGTCTCTCTTTACCGGTTTCCTTATCGGTATGGGCGCCGGCGTCAATGTCCGGACTGCTCATGCTCTGGGCGCTGATAATCCGGAAGACGCCAATAAGATCATTCATACCTCGCTGCTGCTCTGCCTGGCTCTGGGCATACTCATCAGCGTGATCTGCATTGTATTCTCTCCGAATATGCTTGCTCTTCTGAACACCAAGGACGAGTTGATGGACGGTGCTGTTCTGTATCTGAAGATCTATGCTCTTGGTATGCCTGCCATGGCAGTCTACAACTTTGGACACGGCGTTCTCAGCGCCCGCGGTGACACTACAAGACCACTGATCTACCTGTCCGCTGCCGGTATTCTTAACGTAATCCTGAATCTGTTCTTCGTGATCCGGTGTCATATGGCCGCCGACGGTGTTGCCACAGCCAGTGTTATCGCCCAATATGTTTCTGCCGGACTGATCCTTCTGAATCTGTTCCGCCGAAAGGATGAATGCCGCCTGCGCCTGAAGGAGCTGCGCTTTCATAAACAGGCCGCCAAAAGCGTCCTGCTTCTCGGCATTCCTGCCGGGATCCAGAATTCCATTTTTGCCATCGCAAACCTGTTTGTTCAGTCCGGAGTCAATACCTTCAGTGCCATCATGGTCTCCGGAAATTCCGCTGCTGCCAACGCAGATACCCTGATCTTCAATATGCTGTCTGCCTATTATACCGGCTGCTCTACCTTTATGAGCCAGAACTGGGGTGCAGGAAAGAAGGATCGCGTCATTAAGACTTACTTTATCTCCCTGCTGTATTCCTTCGGCACTGCAGCGATCCTCGGCATCCTCCTGATGCTTTTTGGACGTCAATTTCTTTCTGCTTTCGCTACGGAGCCTGCCGTCATCAATGCCGGCATGGAACGGATCCATATTATGTGGTTTTCCTATGCTCTCGCACCTTTTATGGACTGCGCCATTGCGGCTTCCCGCGGAATCGGAAAAAGCGTTGTCCCTGTGATCATCGTGATCCTGGGCTCCTGCGTCTTCCGCGTGATCTGGGTCTATACCATCTTCGCATGGTTCCATACGATCACAGCCCTCTATATGCTTTACAGCTTCTCCTGGATTATCACTGCCGTTGCAGAAACTCTGTACTTCCGGCACAGCTATCGAAAGCTGTTCTCCTGAATCACAAAACGGGGATTCCACATCGTGAAATCCCCAGTACACTTCAAACAGCCGTTTTTCGATTCTCATTCCTTTATTTTTGTCCCGGTCAAGGCCTCAAAGCTGACCTTCACGGCTTCATGGCTGATGTCACAGCAAAGCTCATAAACAGGTACCTCTGACAACAGCCGGTCCAGCAGTTCCATGATACGGCCTGCCTTTTCCGGATCCTCCGTAAAATAGATCTGGCGGATCATCATGGGCATGGCCTCCAGTGGAGTCAAACGGCGGATTGTATTTTCCTTTGCCCGGCAGATGACACAGATCCCGTTCAGCAGCATACTTCTGTTTTTCTGCCACCGTTCTTTTCCCGCCCAGGGCGTCCCATAAACACGAAATCCATCTGCACATGCCTCCACAAGCGGCTTGTCTCCGTTGACGATTTCGACCTCATCACCCAGATACTGCTTCCACAGAGAAATATGGGTCGTCTTCCCGGTTCCGCTCGGCGCGGTAAACAGATAGCCATGATCTCGCCAGGTAATTGCCGCACCATGGCAGAGAAACCGGTCATGCAATGCCGCTGCTTTTGTGATCTGTCTGAGAAGCGCCAGTGTTTCCAGATAGCTGTCGGAATACGAAGCTCCTGCCGTCATTCCGCTTTCCGTCTCTTTCTGCTCTGCCAGAACCATCTCCGGCGTAATTTTAATCCTCTCATGCGGGAGCTCCTGCTCCTTGAATGTTTCCTCTTTCTTTATCAGATAATCCCTGCAGTACCGCTCCAGCTCCGGATGGATCCCGTCGACAGAAAAAATCATCCCTGCCAGCTTCATTTTAAAATTCATTGCCTGGTTCTCCTCTGTTTTCATCTGCCTCTGTTTTTATCTGCCTCTGTTTTCATCTGCCTCTGTTTTCATCTGCCGCTTCTTTCATGCCCCGGCTTTGTGCATCCTTACTGCCACCCTGTCATTTTCCGGACAGATGCTGCTTCACTCTCCCCAACGCGATCCTCAGTCGTTTCCAGCATGCACGGACCGGGTACAGAAACACCCAGCTCCGGACATACAGGCGATACGGGATTCCATCCATATTCACCTGTTTTCCATCCCGGCAGAAGCCGTCCAGCACACCAATGATCTGCTCCTCCCGTATCCCATATTCCTTTTTGAAACAGTTGTCTCCACAGATCACATAGCTGTCCGGCAGCACCTTTACGATCCGGTGAAGAACATACGCTTTTCCCCGCCGATACAGCGGCACATCATATTTCTTCAGCCTCCCCTCCGCAGGGCGGATCATGATGGTATCACGGCGATCTCTAAGCATGGGATACATGCTGACTCCTGCGGTCGTGCTGACATAAAGTCCCTTTTCCCGAAGCACATCTTCGATCCGAAGCGGCTGCTTTCGCGCCTCGCTCACTCCTCCAGAACCCCCGCAGCTCTCATCTTTTCGATCATCACGTTCGTATCATGAAGTGCCGTTTCCGGATTCACCTCATAGTCCCTTGCCAGTTCTCCGGCAATCTCCTCCACACTCATTCCTCTGCTTACGCCCTGCCAGATCTGTTTCCCCGTTTCATTGAGATTGATCATGCCGTGAAACATTTTACTGGCCTCTCCCACTGCAATGACAACCGCCTGTCCGGCAACCTCCCGCAATACATATCCTTCTTTGATCTTCATCCGATTTTCTCTCCTTCAAATTTTCCGTTTTCCAGCCACACGATCTCCTCGCAGCTTTTTATGGTTGTGTCTTTATGAGACACACAAAGGATTGTCCGCCCTTCCAGCTTTTTCAGATTCGATAACAGCTTTGTCTCCGTTTCCGGATCAAGCGCTGATGTACACTCATCCAGCAAAAGAACCGGTGCCTGGCTTAACAGTGCTCTGGCAATGGCAAGCCGCTGTGCCTGTCCCTCGGAAAGCCCGATGGAACGTTCTCCTAAAACACTGTCATATCCCGCCGGGAACTGTTCGATCTCTTCCGCAATACAGGCAGCCCTGGCCGCCTCGCGCATGGCCTCCTCCGTCACTCCCTCATTCCCAAACAGCAGATTTTCCCGGATCGTTCCGGACAGGATCAGATTCCCCTGCGGAACATAGGAAAACAAGCTCCTCATCCCGGCATCAACTGGAAACTCTCCTGTTTCTGTTACTATAACCAGCTTTCCCTCCTGAAGGCGATCCAGACTTAAAAGCAGCTTAAACAGCGTACTTTTCCCTGCTCCGGATGGGCCGGCAATGGCAAGCTTTACTCCTTTTCTGATCCGCAGTGACGCATCAGACAACACCACTTCTCCATCCTCATAGGAAAAGGTTCCATGATCCAGCCTGATTTCCTTCATCTGTTCATAAAACCCGGCAGGATCTGTAATTTCCTCCCGGATCGTTTCATCCGGCAGATTTTCCAGCTCCATCAGCCGCTCTGCCGATGCCAGCATACTGTAATACTGAGGCAGCAGCCCGGACATATTCCGAACCGGAGCCTTGATCTGATTGATAATCTGAAGCAGTGCGGTTATTGTTCCGAATGTCATCTGACCGGACGCCACACGAAACGCTCCCCATACCAGCGCTGCATAATATCCGCTGCTGAACAGCACATAAACCGCCGTGTTGGCCACATTGCTGACAGCTGTTCGTTTTTTCCGGATCTGATAATTTTCCTGCTGGTATTCATCCAGATGACCAAGAACCGGATGTTCACTGACAAAGGATTTGATAACCACCAGATTTTCCATACATTCCTGTAAAAAAGCCCGAACCTTTCCGTTGGTCCGCTGTACTTCTTTGTGAAGATACCGGAATTTTCCACTGTAAAGCCGGCCGGCCAGCAAAACCGCCAGGCCAACAGCCAGAATCACCATGGAAAAGGCTCTGTCCACAGTGAAAAGCACCGCCAGACCGCCGATCAGCTGTGTCAGCATGGAGAACAGCTGCGGAAACAGACCGATAATCCCTGAAACGATCACATCAATATCCGAAGTAAACCGGTTCAGGATCTCTCCCGAATGGATCAGCTTAACCTCAGAATAACGCTTATGTAAAAGCAGGGAAAACATCCTGGTACGAAGATTCATTTCCAGCTTCGTCATAACCCGGACCTGCAGGTTCGCTCTTAAAATATTCAGCCCGGCCTGAACTGCAATCACTACAAACAACGCACCACAGTACCATGCAGCCTGTCCTGCGGCTACCCCGGTTGCAATGTCCAGCACCTGCTTCGACACCAGCGCCAGCAGAAGGAAGCTGCCTGATATTCCGGCTGATACAAGTGAAAGGAGTCCCACTGCCCAGGCATACTTCCTATTATAATGCCAAAGCCATTTCATCGGATCTCTTTTCCCGTTCTTTTTTATAAAGGCCTCTGTTCCGACCCGTTTCTGATTTTCACTCATACAACTCTTCATCCTTCTCTCAACTGCTCTTATCTTACTATACCCGGCCCGGAATCGCAAGAACCGATCCGCTGATTATAACGTTCAATTTTTATATCTTGCATTTTTGTCTTGACAGACCACCAAAAATGATGATACGGTATGGGTGTTGTTTTAAAACTGATAAACGTAGGATGATAATGAGGTGAGTCTATGCAGGAATTAAAGCCAATCAAAGAAGGTAAAGTACGCGAGATTTATGATAACGGCAACAGCCTGATCATGGTCGCTACCGACCGCATCAGCTGCTTCGATGTGATTCTTCATAACATCGTCACAAAGAAGGGTACCGTTCTTACCCAGATGTCAAAATTCTGGTTCGACATGACAAAGGATATCCTCCCCAACCACATGATCTCTGTGGACGTAAAGGATATGCCGGAATTCTTCCAGCAGGAAAAATTTGAAGGAAAATCCATGATGTGCCGGAAGTTAAACATGCTTCCCCTGGAGTGCATTGTCCGCGGATACATCACCGGAAGCGGCTGGACCAGCTACCAGAAAGACGGTACCGTCTGTGGGATCCGCCTTCCCGAAGGCTTAAAGGAATCCGACAAGCTTCCTGAACCGATTTATACCCCCTCCACAAAGGCGGAGATCGGCGATCATGACGAGAACATTTCCTTTGAACAGAGCATTGCTCATCTGGAAAAATACTTCCCCGGCAAGGGTGAAGCGTATGCTGTACAGCTCCGTGATAAAACCATCGAGCTTTACAAGACCTGTGCCGAGTACGCACTGAAGAGAGGAATCATCATCGCTGATACCAAGTTTGAATTTGGCCTTGATGAGGATGGCAACATCGTCATCGGTGATGAAATGCTGACTCCCGACAGTTCCCGTTTCTGGCCGGCTGACGGCTATGAGCCCGGTCATGGACAGCCCTCCTTCGACAAGCAGTTTGCCCGCGACTGGCTGAAGGCCAACCCCGGAAACGACTGGACGCTGCCTCAGGAAATCGTAGACAAGACCATCGAAAAATATCTGCAGGCCTATCAGATGCTGACCGGAAAAGAACTGGCATAAAACGGTTCTATAAAAAGTAAGACCCAAACGGGGATGCGAAAAACTCCAGCGAGCTTTTCACATCCCCTTTTTCATTTAGAATCCGGTATCGATTACAGGCGAATGACTTTAATCGGAACGAGTCCGGCCGCTGATCCGGATTTCAACCCTATAATACTTCCCTCAGTGCTTCCACCAGCCGGTCATTATCTTCTTCATTGCGAACCGCCAGACGGATATAAGGCCCGCCCGCTTTGGAGGTCAGATCCTTGATCAGAAGATTATATTCGATGAGCAGCCGCCTTGTCAGCGCTCCGGCAGACAGTTTTCCATCCAGCTTTGCCAGCACATAGTTTGCCTGGGACGGATAAACGGTAAGCCCGGGAATCTCCTTCAAACGTGCTGTAAACCTGGCGCGCTCCGCGCGGAACCGCTCCAGAGCTTTTGTGTAATCCTTTTCGTACTTTTCCCAGATCTGGAGATAAAACTCTGCAAAGGAATTGATATTCCAGATGGCAACATCTTTTTTCATAAATGCGATGGTTTCTGTATCACCGCTTGCCAGAACACCCAGACGAAGCCCGGGAACTCCGTAGGATTTGGAAATACTCTTCATGACGTACACATGAGGATACGCCGCAAGGAACTCTTCATTCATCAGTGTTACCGGCTCATCGGCAAAATCGGAGAACGATTCATCGACCACCAGCTTCATGTTTTTCTTTGCGGTCCAGTCGATCAGCATTTCCAGTTCCTCTTTTCCAAGATAATTTCCGGACGGATTATCCGGATTGATCAGAACCAGGTTATCAGCCGGATGCTCCCCGAAAAACGTCATCAGATCGGCCGCCGTGTAGGAAAACGCCTCGTTGTCCGGGATGAATACCACCTCCTGCGTTTTCTCGTAACGGTTCGGATATTCCTCAAAGGTCGGGCGGACGATTCCAACGGATCCCCTGAGGACTCCCATCAATGACTTGATCAGCTCTGCCGCGCCGTTCCCGACAACGATCTGGCTTGCATCCACATTATAATTCCGGGCCGCGATCAGGGAATTAACCCGCATTCCGGAGGGATACTGGCTCAGAAGATCATCAAAGCTGCTGCGGATCTCATCCTTCATTTTTTTCGGCGGGAAATACGGATTTACCAGATAACAGAAATCCTTCAGCTTCGGATAGCGCCAGTAACCGCCGTAACGGCTCTGAAGCAGCTTCAGCTGCGTCTCATCATCCGGCGCAAACAGCGATTCCGCGATATCAAGATCCTGCACATCATCGATCTCATACCACTTCTGGCCACTCAGGCGCAGCGCCTTGATCCCCGGATCGTCCAGCATGGCAATGACCCGAAGCACCTGCTCATAATATTCATTGTTTCCCAGCGCACTGGAATATGCATCCAGGAACGGTACATAGCGGCTTCTGGAAAATTCCTTTCCGAACTTATAAATATTAACCGTCTTATAATAGCTGTCCTTGTCTGCAAAATTAAACCGTTTTCCCGGAACAAAATTTACAATGCTGTCGTCCTCCGAAAGCTGCACGCAGGTTCCGTCCATCCAGCTCTCGTACTTGTCCACCAGTGCCAGTGTATCTCTGGGATCGTTCTTCAGCATCTCGATCACGCCGTCTTCAACGATCAGATCAGACTCAAATAACAGAGTATCCTCCCGGAGCAGCCAGTCCTTTGCAAGAGCCAGGGAATAAATATTATTGGTCTTATCATAAACCGGATTGTCAATGAACTCGATAGGCGTCTGGATCCCCAGCGTTCCAATGTAGTCCATCAGCTTCTTTCCCTCATACCCGACCACGATCACGATCCGGGATAAGGACTGATGCTCCAGCTGGTGAAGCAGCCGGTCCACCAGCGAAACTCCATTGACCTTCACCATGCACTTCGTATTGTTCTGTGTCAGTTTTTTCAGCCTCCGGCCCATACCGGCCGCCAGAATAATTGCCTGCATTTTATTTTCCCTCTGTCCTCTCTGATTTCAAAACTCCGTTTTGTTTTTACAATATACTTCTTCCTATTATAGCTTTTCCGCTCCCGTTCGTCCACAACTTTCCGCGCTCACAAACAGATCATCCAGGCCACCGCGATCATCTGTCCTGCCAGAATCAGCGGTATTCCCACCGCAAAATACCAGTGCTTCGTCTTATGATGGAACACATACATGCCTGCCCATGCACCGAGGCTTCCGCCAAGGATTGCCGACAGAAACAGCGTTTTTTCCGGGATCCGCCAGGCATGCCGCTTTGCCCGCCGTTTATCGGCTCCCATCAGCGCAAACCCGATGAGGTTCATCAACAGAAGACAGACTGCTGCCCAGGGAAACCAGCTTTGTTTTAATAATTCACTCATCATCTTCCTCCGGCAGATTTTCCTAC
>CAKRJM010000071.1 GCA_934351765.1 uncultured Lachnospiraceae bacterium
CGAGCTTGGTTCTGCGGGAAGACCGTATTCTGGATAAGGTAAGATAAGAGGGAGATGTTCACATGCGGATAAATACTATTAACATTACCGACTGTGATATGGATGAGGAACGCTACCGGGACTGTGCCGATCTGGAGGCCATGATCCGGGGAATCGGCTTTGACGGGATTGAGTTTATGCATATTGAGGGCGGAAAGGAAGCTTTCTTTGATCCGTCTCTGGTTTTCGGTGTCCACCTGCGCTACTTTAATGAGTGGGTAGATCTCTGGCGGGGAGATCTGAATGGATTAAAAAAAGAGTATGACAGTCTGGAGACGGCGAAGAAGATCTTCGGAGGCCTGGATCCGTCGGGTATGATGGCCATGTTCCGGGAGGATCTGGAGCGGGCGAAGCGTCTGAATGCACGGTATGTGGTGTTTCATGTGAGCAACGTGAAGATCCCGGAATATTTTTCGGGCCGATGCGCATACAGTGATGAAGAGGTGGTCGATGCGGCGGCGGAGCTGATCAACGAGCTACTGGACGGCAGGGATTATGAGTTTGAGTTCCTGGTGGAAAATCTGTGGTGGCCGGGGCTTACCATGACCCGACCGGAGATCACAGGGCGGCTTCTGGATCAGATCCATTATCCGAAGACCGGGATCATGCTGGACACGGGGCATCTGCTCCACACCAATCTGGAATTACAGACCCAGGAGGAGGGCATCGCCTATATAAAAGAGATGATCCGAAAGCACGGAGATCTGGCGAAGCGGATCCGCGGCATTCATCTGAACCAGAGTCTGACCGGCGCCTATGTGAAGGAGCTGTACGCGAAGCATCTGGCTATGCCAAAGACCTATGAGGAGCGGATTTCCCTCTGCTATCAGCATGTGTTCCAGATCGACTGTCATGAGCCGTTTACAACGCGGGCCGTCAGGGAGCTTCTTGAGGTCATCGATCCGGCTTATGTGACCTTTGAGCTGATCAGCGTAAGCCGGGAAGCTCATGAGCGGGCATTAAAGCTCCAGTGGGAGGCTCTTTACGGGGAGGAGGCATGAATGAAACCATGAAGCTTTGTGAACTGTCGGACGGGGATACCCTTCACCGCTATAAGCAGTCCCTGGTGGTCTGTTTTCATGGAAAACGGAAGGTCTTAAGCACCGGTCCCAATAACGGCGGCCTGCGGTCTGATCTGCAGGCTGTCTTTAATTATGATGGAAATCCGGGAAGCGGGATGCAGGCTTCCATGCGGGCAGATACCTATGAGGAGCATATGAACCTGGTGGCTGGGGAGGATCTTGGGTTGGATCCCGGGAAATGCACCGGACTCTGCACTGCGGCGAGCATGTATCATGCCGCCATTGTGCGAAACGATTATGACGATTTTTCCGTGACTGCCATTGTCACCGGAGGAATTTATCACAATGCCGGACGGATCGGAGATCCGGCGTTCTGGCATGAGCAGGCCGGGATTTTTCATCAGGTGCCTCTGGGAACCATCAATATTCTCCTGCTCATCGACGCGGATCTGACTGACGGCGCGCTGGTCCGTGCGCTGGTATCCTGCACCGAGGCGAAAACGGCGGCCATCCAGGAGCTCCTCGCGCCTAGCCGGTATTCCAGAGGGCTTGCCACCGGATCCGGCACCGACGGAACGATTGTGTTCTGCAATATGGAATCGGACACGCATCTTACGGATGCGGGCAAGCATTCCAAGCTGGGAGAATTGATTGGCCGTACGGTGAAGCAGGCTGTGAAGCAGGCATTGAAGAAGCAGACCGGTCTTTGCCCGAACTTCCAGCATGATATCTTAAACCGCATGGACCGGTTCGGCGTCACGGAGGATGCCCTCTGGAACCGTTACAAAAAACAGGGCGGAAGCATGCGGCGGGCCGAGTTTACCGACCGTCTGGATGCACGGAAAACAGAAAACCGACTGGTAACCGGTTCCTCCCTGTATGCGCATTTATTAGATCAGCTGGACTGGGGATTGCTCACATCCGGAGAGGCGGAAGAAGCCGGGGCGGCGCTGTTAAAGCAGATGGGATTTCCGGGTAAGCGTGAGAAAGCTTTCGATATGGAGGAAGAATCCTGGCAGGAGCCGGAACAGGAAGAGCGCGAAGCCGGGATCAGACGAATGACGGAATGGTATCTGGACGGACTGATCGGGTATCTTGCGGAAGAAGGACGGTGGTAATGCTCCTTTCGCAATCGATACGCCGTCCCGGCCACCGACTGTAAGGCTTGTCTGTAACCGGTCGAAAGGCCGGTTACTTTTCTTCATAGGACGAACTTTCCGATAAAAAAACAGATCTCCGGGCCGGTTATCCCACTCAGAGATCTGTTTTTCGATTAATCAAAATTCAAAATTATTCTCCGATTACCTCTTCAGCCAGATCCATTCTGGGAGCTTCCTGTACGGGAGAGACAACGATTGCCTTAAAGGTATCGCCTTCTGCTACAGCTACGAAATGACCCTTGCCTGCAGCAATATCAAGCTGGGTTCCGGCAGGGATCCGGACGATCTGTGCGGTGTCCATAGCAGGCTTTCCGTCTGCGATGTCGATGAAGAGCATTAATGCGGTCCCCTCGGTGAAGTAGAACTGCTCAGCGTCCTCATGATACTCGATGGCGGTGAAGTTGGGAGTATGATGCCAGCCCTGAAGCACACCGGCCATGATCTTATTGGTTTTGAATTCAGTTACTACGGGGAATGCGGTCCACTCAAAGAAATCCTCTTTGTAAGCCTCGCAGGTATCGGTGAACTTTACGTTTACGCCCTTAATGGTTACGTCCTTAATGTCCTGAATCTTTACGTTCATGATGAATGGTATCCTCCTTTTATGTACTTTGTTCGTCGTCGTACGATCTCCAGTATAGCACGATGCCCTCCGAAAGGAAAGAAGAAATGCTGGATTTTTCCATGAAAGCATATTATAATAGTTCAGATAGACTGTGTGAAAAAAAAGTTGGAGATAAGATTATGAAAAAACTCATTGATCAGATTGGAGAACTGATGGCCCGGGGCTTTGAGGCCTGCGGCTATGACCGGAAGCTTGGAAAGGTAACGCTGTCCAACCGTCCGGATCTTTGTGAATTTCAGTGCAACGGCGCCATGGCCGGTGCGAAGCTTTATAAAAAAGCGCCCATCATGATCGCAAACGATGTGGTGGAGAAGCTTGAGGGGGAGGCCGCCTTTGCGGAGATCACGGCAGTAAATCCCGGATTTATCAACATCAGGCTGTCCGGCGCTTATGCGGCAGATTACTTAAATGCCATGAATGCCGATGAAAAGCTGGGTGTTTCCTATGAAGGAAAGAAAGAGACCATTGTGATCGATTACGGCGGCCCCAATGTGGCGAAGCCTCTTCATGTGGGACATCTTCGCTCTGCCATCATCGGAGAGAGCATGAAGCGCCTTTACCGGTTCCTGGGCCATGAGGTCATCGGCGATGTCCATCTGGGTGACTGGGGTCTGCAGATGGGACTGATCATCGAGGAGTTAAAGGAGCGGAAGCCCAACCTCCCGTATTTCGATGAGAGCTATACCGGAGAATATCCTGCCGAAGCGCCCTTTACCATTGCGGAGCTGGAGGAGATTTATCCGGCGGCCAGCGCCAAGGCCAAGGAGGATGAAGCGTTCGCGAAGAAGGCACACGATGCGACCTTTAAGCTTCAGAACGGTGATAAGGGCTATATGGCGATCTGGAATCATATCCTGAATGTATCGGTTTCGGATCTGAAGAAGAATTATGCGAAGTTAAATGTAACCTTTGATATCTGGAAAAAGGAGAGCGATGCTCAGCCCTATATTCCGGCCATGATCGAAGATATGAAGAAGAAGGGGCTGGCCCATGAAAGCCAGGGTGCGCTGGTAGTTGATGTAAAGGAAGACAGCGATACCAAGGAGATCCCGCCCTGTATTCTGTTAAAATCCGATGGTGCGACCCTGTACTCCACCACCGATCTTGCAACGCTGGTGGAGCGGGAAAAACTGTTCCATCCCGATCGTGTTCTTTACGTGGTCGACAAGCGCCAGGAGCTTCATTTCACCCAGGTGTTCCGCTGTGCAAAGAAGGCCGGGATCGTGCGTCCGGAGACGGAGCTCAATTTCTTAGGCTTCGGCACCATGAACGGCAAGGACGGAAAGCCCTTTAAGACAAGAGACGGCGGAGTGATGCGGCTGGAATATCTCATTAAAGAGATCAGCGATGCGGTTTATGAAAAGATCATGGAGAACCGTACCGTGGAGGAGAGCGAGGCCAGAACGACTGCGCAGATCGTGGGGCTGGCGGCTCTGAAATACGGAGATCTGTCCAATCAGGCATCCAAGGACTATGTGTTTGATGTGGATCGGGTCATTTCCTTTGAGGGAGATACCGGCCCCTATCTTCTTTATACCATTGTCCGGATCAAGTCGATCCAGGGCAAATATGCGGCTCTTCCGGAGAAGTTTGCCGGAGAGGCCAAGATCCTTCCGGCTGCATCTGAGAGCGAGAAGGCGCTTCAGCTTTCCGTAAGCCGGATGTCTGATGCGCTGACGGCGGCCTTTGAGGAGCGTGCGCCTCATAAGATCTGCCAGTATGTTTATGAACTGTCCAATGCCTTTAACCGGTTCTACCATGAGACAAAGATCATGGCAGAGGAGGATAAGGAGCGCCAGGCATCCTACATCTGTCTTCTGGAGCTTACCAGACGGGTGTTAGAGACCTGCATCGATCTTCTTGGATTTGAGGCACCGGACAGAATGTAAAAAGCAGGTGAACAGGTATGTCATTCTCCAGTGAGACCATTCGGAAAAAGACCAGAAGCAGCGAGGAATATGAAAAGGGCAGGGCGCTGTTCCGCGAGGGCAGGGTGCGCCTGCTTTCCAGTGAAAGCTTCTGGAAGGGAGAAGAAACTTTAAAAGTGCTTGTGGACGAGGACGGACAGGAATACCGGGTGTCGCTGCTCATCAAGGGCGGCTGTATCTACCAGGCATCCTGCCAGTGTCCTTCCCACCGCGAATATAAAGGGCTGTGCTGCCATGAGGCGGCAGCAGCCTTTTATGCAATGGAGAAAAAGGAAGAGGAAAGTACGCCTCATGTGCCCACCGGCGGTGCGGTCAAGCACATGCTCCAGAGCTATGTTGGCCATGAAATGACGAAGGTTCTGGTATCCAAAATGGAGGAACCGGTCTGCCTGATCCCGGTTTTCCGGAATGTCCGCCAGACACTGGCCCTGTCGTTCCGGATCGGAACCGGGCGGCTGTATCAGCTTCGGGATCTGGAGGCGTTTGCGGACGCCCTGGAGGAAGAGGCCTATGTAGAATACGGAAAGCAGCTGGGATTTTATCACACGCTCGATGCCTTTGAGGAGACCTCGGCAAAGCTGGCAGAGGAGGCCGCAAGGACGGTGGCAGAGAGCCGGTATCTGGAGGAACGGCTGAATCCTTTGCGGACCGAAACGCGGAGCGCCATGCGGGAGCTGGAGCTTTCTCCGGCAGGCTGTGACAATTTTTTGAAGCTTCTGTACGGAAAAGAAGCGCTGTTTTCCTTTGATGGACGGGAGGAGCTTCCCCTTCTCATCAAAAAAGAAAATCCCAGGCTTTACGGTGTGATCCGAGCCTGCGGACGGGACGGCTTTCGTGTTTCGTTTCCGGAGAATTTCCGGGTTATTTACGGAAAAAAAAGGCTTTATGTGGCCATGGGAACGACCCTTTACTGCTGTGACCGGTCGGCAAGCCGGGCACTGTGGGAGTTTTTCCGTGCCATGACGAAGGATCCGGCTATGGAGGAGTGGTCGGTGCAGCTAAATGCCAAGGATATGCCCTCGTTCTGCGACTATGTGATTCCGGAGATTTCGCCCTTTGTGAATCTGGAACCGCTTGGAGTGGACCTGGAGCAGTACCATCTGGAGCCCTTAAAGCCCCGGTTTTATTTTGACTGTCCGGGAGAGGACGAGGTGACGCTGCGGGCAGAGTTCTGGTATGGAAAGGAATGTTTTACGCCGTTTGACCACCCTGGGTTTTCCGAAATCTCCAGAGATCAGGTTGGCGAACTGATGGTGGGAACAGTCATCAAGAAGTATTTTACGGGCCGTTATGCCGACAAGAGCCGGTTTGTGATCTGGGACGATGACAGCGCCGTTTACCGGCTTCTCACGGAAGGTCTGGAGGAATTTTCCAGTTATGGCGAGGTGACGCTTTCTCCGTCCATGAAAAATCTGACGGTGCTTCCGAAGCGGGAGCTTTCCTTCGGGGTTACCATGGGAAATGGCTGGCTGGAGCTTAATGTGGACGCGGGGGAGCTGTCTCCGGCGGAGCTTTCCGGCGCGCTGGCGGCATACCGCATGAAGCAGAGCTTTTACCGGACAAGATCCGGCGCGTTTCTGCCGGTGAACGGGGTGGGCTTCGGAACGCTGGAGGAGCTTTCCAGACTGACGGAGCAGCGGACGTCTGCTTCGGTACGGCTTCCGTCCTACCGGAGCTTCTTTGTGGATCATGTGCTGCGGGACGGAAAGCACATTTCCTTCCGTGGGGATGACGGCTTCCGAAATCTGGTGCGGGCGGTGAGCCACCCGGAGGAGCAGGAGGCCATTGAGGTGCCGAAGACTCTTCATGGAACGCTCAGGGAGTATCAGCGGCAGGGATATGTGTGGCTGCGGACGCTGGACCGGTACGGACTCGGCGGGATCCTGGCTGATGAGATGGGACTCGGAAAGACGATTCAGGTCATTGCCCTGCTGGCGGACGAGGCAGAGAAACATCCGGAGATGGAGGCGTTGATCGTGTGTCCGTCATCGCTGATCTACAACTGGGAGAGCGAGCTTCATAAGTTTGCTCCCGGGCTGTCGGTCCAGGTCATTGCGGGGACGGCGGAGGAACGGAAGGCGCTTCTGGAGCAGGAGCATGCGCAGGTGTCCATCACGTCCTATGATCTGCTGCGGCGGGATATCGCCCTTTATGAAGAACGGGAATTCCGGTTCCAGATTTTAGACGAAGCACAGTATATTAAAAATCACTTGACCCAGAACGCCAGGGCGGTGAAAAAGATCCGGGCGAGAGGCCGGTTTGCCTTGACCGGAACCCCCATGGAGAACCGGTTAAGTGATTTATGGAGCATTTTTGATTTTCTGATGCCAGGCTTTTTGTTCAGCTGCAGCCGGTTTCGCCGGGAGTTTGAGATCCCCATCGTAAAGGACGGCGATAAGGCAGCGTTAAAGCGGCTCCATCGTATGACCGGGCCATTTCTGCTGCGGCGCTATAAAAAAGAGGTGCTTCGGGATCTGCCCGACAAGCTGGAAGAGGTGGTTTATTCCGGCATGGAACCGGAGCAGCGGAAGCTTTATGCGGCGCATGCTCTGCGGTTAAAGGAGGAGCTGGAGTCCGGCGGCGATGCCGGATACCAGAAGGATCGGATGAAATTTTTATCGGAGCTTCTGCGTCTGCGCCAGATCTGCTGTGATCCTTCCCTGTGCTATGAGGGCTACAGGGGCGGCTCCGGAAAGCTGGATACCTGTATGGAGCTCATTGAGAGTGCGGTGGCAGCCGGACATAAGATCCTGGTATTTTCCCAGTTTACGTCCATGCTGGAGATCCTTGGAAAACGGCTGGAAAAGGCGAAGCTGTCCTATCATCTGCTGACCGGGCAGACCGGAAAGGAGGAGCGGATCGCGCTGGTGCGGTCCTTTAACCAGGATCAGGTTCCGCTGTTCCTCATTTCCTTAAAGGCCGGAGGCACCGGATTAAACCTGACAGCGGCGGATCTGGTGATCCATTATGATCCCTGGTGGAATCTGGCGGCGGAGAATCAGGCAACGGACCGGGCACACCGGATCGGCCAGAAAAAGAAGGTTTCCGTGTTCCGGCTCATCGCACGGGATACCATTGAGGAGGGTGTGTTAAAGCTTCAGAATCAGAAGCGGGAGCTGGAAAAGCAAGTAACGGAAGGTGCTTCCTCGGTGGCTGACATGAGCCGGGAGGAGCTGTTATCCATCTTAACGGAGGAATCAGATGACATACATGGATCTTCACTGTGATACCTTACAGGTATTCGCCGGAGTGGGCGGCAGCCTTTATGAAAATCATATGGCGGTGGATGTAAAGCGCCTCCGGCGCGCCGGCTGCCTGGCTCAGTTTTTTGCGGTCTGGCTGCCGGACAGGGAGACGAAGGACGCATTACTTGGAAGAAAATGCAGAGAAACAGAACCGGAATCCGGAACGGGATATGTCACTGGAACGGAAAAATCGGAATCGTCTAAGAACAAATCCGAAAATGGGGACCGCCGCAGTTCAAACTTGTCCTGCGGTCCGGAGCCGGGGGCGGAGATCCGCCCGGAGCTTCTGGAAGACCTTTCCGATGAAGAATGGGACGACCGGTATTTTGATTTGCTGACCAATGGTTTTTATGAAACGATTCGGGAACACGGAGAGGAACTGGTGTTTGCCGGAAACGGAACGGATCTTTTGAAAAACCGAAGGGACGGGAAGCTTTCGGCGTTTCTTTCCCTGGAGGACGGACGGCTGGTGCGGGGCAGCCATGAGCGGCTGCAGCAGCTTTATGACCGCGGCGTGCGCCTCATCACCCTGACCTGGAATCATGACAACTGCTTCGGACGGGCCAATTATCGGGAGGAGCCGTTCGGAAGCCGGGAAAGCGGACTGACAGCCTTCGGAAAAGAGGCCGTCACCCAGATGGAAGCGCTGGGCATGCTGACAGATGTATCCCATTTATCGGATGAGGGCTTTTTTGATGCAGCGGACTGCATTCGCGGCCCCTTTGTAGCGTCCCATTCCAATGCCAGAGCGCTCTGTAACTGTTCCAGGAATCTGACCGATGAGATGCTTCATATTCTCGGGGATCACGGCGGCGCAGCCGGTTTGAACTTTGCCCCCTCGTTTCTGCGGGAAAATTCTCTGGAAAGCCGCGTTTCCGATCTGGCGCGTCACGCCGCCCATATGGTGAAAAAGGGAGGGGAAGAGGTCCTCTGCCTCGGAACCGATTTTGACGGCATAGGCGGAGCTCTGGAAATCGACGGGCCGGAGAAGATGGCGCTTCTGTGGGATGCACTGAAAAGAGCCGGATTTACCGAGCGGCAGATCGAACTGGTGCAGTGGGGAAATGCACAGCGGGTGATCCGGGAGGCGCTTAAATAGACGAATGAAATTGTTTAGGACCTGGTCCCGCGCCTTTAGAACCTCTCTCTGAGATTTGTGAAGGAGGATACAACATGAAGAAAATCAGCTTAGTGGTTTTACCGGCTTTAGCAATCGTGTTAGAAACATTGCCATTGGGAGCAGTTTGTATGTTTGCCTTATCTCCGACAGAAAGAGTAAAAGAAACGTTCTCGTATTTTAGCCCCATACCATTTGGCTATGCAAATTTTCCTCCACTTATTACAGCCATATGTACGGTCGTCATTTTGTTACTTTCATTGGTATCATTAAAGAACAGTAGCGTTCTTAAGGCTTTACTTGTTCTCTCAATTATTACGGCAGTTGTTTCACTTTTACCGTTGATGTATGGATTAAACTATTACACCCTCGTAGGAGCTTTCATAACGACAGCACTTGCAGCAGAATGTATTCTGATCTGGACACAACAGAGGTAAAGTGACAACTTCCGGTTTTGTGCTTTGTTTTTCTCTTGACCGAATTTATCGTTTCCTCCAAAGCGAACAATCTCAATGGAACTGGGCGAGGAGATCATCCAATTCTCTCTTCATGCCTGTGAAAAAATTCCAGGATTGGTCTGTTGTTTCGGCACGTCTTATGGTATGATAAGGAGTAGGCAGTAAAGCAGGACCGGCGCGGCAGAGGCGGAGGGATTGTTCCGGTTTTTGTGCCCGGTGTACTGCACTTATATAAAAGGAGAAGGAGAAGAAACCATGGATAATTTTACATTTTACAGCCCCACGTATTTTGCATTCGGAAAAGGAACGG
>CAKRJM010000072.1 GCA_934351765.1 uncultured Lachnospiraceae bacterium
GTTTATGGGCACGTTCCAGTACCCGAACCACACGGCCCTCGGGATTTTTCCGGCGCCCATAGGAATGTCCGTAAAGCAACGCTGCCTGGACGGTATCGCCGTCCATGGCGGTTCCCGTTTCGGTCTCCGGAATAAATAAATCCTGCTGCTTTTCTTTTCCCGGCTCCGTTTCTCTTGTCACAAATCCAAAGCCCTTTTTATTTCCAAGAAAGGTTCCCGTGATCAGAAAGTTTTCCGCCAGTGCATACTTTCCCCTCTTGGATATTCCGATCTTTCCCTCGGACAGCAGTGCATCCAGCACTGCCTGGAGCGCCGGGCGCTCCTCTTTCGGCACCCCCAGAAGGATCGCCAGTTCCTTCACCTTCATGGGCACATAATCTTTATGATGAAACAGCTCCAGAAGCCGTTTCTTCTGTTCTTCCAAAACCTTTTTTTCTTCCATATTTCTCCATAAAATAGGACCCGTTCACCGCCAGGTTATCATCTGTGCCTTGGCCGGTAATCGGGTCCTGTTTTTTCTGTTCACAATTTCTGATTAGAGAATATTCAGAACAAGGGCAAGTACAAAGAAAAGAACCGCCGCATACTTGGTGAGCTTTTCCAGCTTTCCCTCTACCGAACGTCCCTTGTTTTTCTCCCAGAATGTTCCGGAACCACCGCTGATGGAACCGGTAAGGCCGGACTGATCGCCCTCCTGCATCAGCACGATCACAACCATAGCCACACATATAATCAGGAAGATTACCGTTAAAATCACTTTAAGAACTGTCATTTCCACACCTCCTACAGTACAAACAAAGTTATTTTACCATAAAAGACTTTTCTTGGCAAGCAGTTCGCACTGATTTCGGTACTTTTTATCGCAGTTCACACGAATTTTAGTGCTTTTTCCTTTGCCCGCAGCTCAATACCCGGAAAAAGGATTTTCAAATCTTCCCCTCCCTCCCAGCTGCTCTTCGATCCGCAGAAGCTGGTTGTATTTGGCAGTACGGTCGGTTCGGCAGGGAGCTCCGGTCTTGATCTGACCGGCGCCGGAGGCAGCTGCCAGATCAGCAATCATGGTATCCTCAGTCTCTCCGGACCGATGAGAGATCACCGCCCGGTAGCCGGCATTCTGAGCCATCTGGATCGCCGCAAAGGCCTCGCTCAGCGTCCCGATCTGATTGACCTTGATCAGGATTGCATTGGCTATCCGCTGATCGATCCCGCGGCGGAGCCGCTCCGTCTTGGTGACAAACAGATCATCACCCACCAGCTGGATCCGGTTTCCCAGATATTTTGTGAGAAGCTTCCAGCCGCACCAGTCCTCCTCCGTGAGACCATCCTCCAGCGATACAATGGGAAACCGTGCTGTCAGCTCCTCATAATACGCGATCATCTCGTCCCGCACCCGCCATACCTCATGGCCCCGCATCCGGCTTTCTCCCGGGAAATAATAAGCATCCCGCTCCTCATCATAAAGCTCACTGGCCGCCGCATCCATGGCGATGGACATGTCGATGCCGGGACGCTGGCCGCATGCTTCCATGGCCTCTAAAAGAAGCCCCAGCACTGCCTCTGTATCCGGCAGATCCGGCGCAAAGCCGCCCTCGTCACCGACAGCAGTGGACAGCCTCCGCTCCTTCAAAAGCTTCTTTAAGGTATGATAAACCCGCGCACAGGCCTCCAGCGCCTCGGAAAAGGATTCTGCCCCCACCGGCATGATCATAAATTCCTGGAAATCGATGGTGTTGTCGGCATGACGCCCGCCGTTTAAAACATTCATCATGGGCACCGGCAGCCGCTCTCCGTGGATTCCGCCAAGATACGCATATAATGGAAGCCCCAGCGCCTGAGCGGCTGCCCTGGCCGCTGCCATGGAGACTCCGAGAATGGCATTGGCCCCCAGGCGGCTTTTATTCTCTGTCCCGTCAGCTTCAATCAGGCAGCGGTCGATCTCCGTCTGGTTGGCTGCATTCTTCCCTAAGACGGCATGAGCCAGCACCGTATTGACATGGGTTACGGCCTGGCGGACGCCAAGCCCTCCGAACCGTGTTCCGCCGTCCCGCAGCTCCTTCGCCTCAAAGGAGCCGGTGGACGCTCCGGAAGGAACGGAAGCCCGCCCCATGACTCCGCCCTCCACTGTCACCTCCGCTTCCACTGTGGGATTTCCTCTGGAATCTAAAATTTCCCTTCCATGTACTCCGATGATCTTCAAATATCGCTCCATGATCCGATCCTCCTTTTTGATTAGTGTGAAAAAAAGGAGTCCAGAATATGCAGACAAAAATTTCCCATAAAAAATTTTTTCATGGGACATACTTTCCTATGAAACGAAAACAGGGCCTTGCCCCACAAGAAAAACGTCCGCAGATTACTCTGCGGACGCCTCATATATTCTGATTTTACGCACGAAGCTCGATTCCCATTTCCTTCAGATCCTTTAAGATCTTCTCCATGATGGCGCTTACATCCTTGTCTTCCAGGGTACGGTCAGCCGCACGGAATGTGATGGAATAGGCTACAGACTTGCAGCCCTCCGCGATCTGGGAGCCTTCGTAAAGGTCAAACAGATGGTAGGACTCCAAAAGCTTTCCGCCGCGCTTCTCGATGATCTCTTCGACCTGGCCCACCAGGATGCTCTTGTCCATAACCATACTGATGTCACGGGTTACAGCCGGGAACTTGGCGATTCCGGTGTACTTGCGTTCGAAGCTTGCGCATGCCGTCACCTCCGGCATATCAAGAACGGCCACATAGGCCCGGTCGCCGATATTGTAGTTATCCAGCACATCGGGATGAACCTCGCCCAGATACCCCACGCACCGTCCGGCGTAATGGATCGCTGCCTGGCGGCCCGGATGCAGGAAGGGCTTTCCTGCCTTGGGATCATAGGTGATCTTCTCCGTCATGCCAAGGCGGTCGAAGATTTCCTCGATAACCCCCTTTAAGGTGAAGAAATCACCGTCTCCGTAGAAGCCAAGCGTCATCTGCATGCGCTCGTCGGGAAGCTCGGTTAAAGGCAGAGCCTTGGGCAGATAGATGTTGCCCAGCTCATAAAGCTTCACATTCTTGTTTCTTCGGTTATAGTTCGTTGCCAGAGACGTCAGCATACCATTAAGAGAAATCGTTCTCATGATGCTGAAGTCCTCGCCCAGCGGATTCATGATGGTAACGGTCCGGCGCAGCGGAGAATCTGCCGGCAGACAGAGCTTGTCAAACACCTTGGGGCTTTCGAAGGAATAGGTCATGCCCTGGGAATAACCGCAAAACTCTGCTACCTCGCGGACGGCCTGCTCCACACGAAGCTTGAAGGAAAGCTTTCCGGTGGTCGCCTCGCCGGAGGGCAGGGTTGTCGGAATGTTCGCATAGCCAAAGAATCTTGCTACCTCTTCGGCAATATCAGCTTCACATACAAGATCCTGTCGGAAGGTCGGTGCGATTACCGTATCACCGTCCACCTCTACTTCCAGCGGTTTAAAATAAGAAACCATATCTTCTCTGGACACACTGGTTCCAAGAAGCCTGTTGATCTTATCCGGATTAAACGGAATCCTCCTCGGCTCCGGCTTCTTTGTGCATACGTCGATCATACCGCCGACTACCTCGCCGCAGCCAAGCTCCTCGATGAGCTGGCAGGCACGGTTGATGGCAGCTTCTGCGTTGTTGGGATCCAGTCCTTTTTCATACTTTCCGGATGCATCGGTACGAAGGCCGAGACGCTTGGCGGAAAGGCGGATATTCGTTCCATCGAAGCAGGCGCTCTCAAACAGGACCGTCTTGACATTCTCGGTGATCTTGGAATTTTCACCGCCCATGATACCGGCAATGCCGACTTCCTTCTCGGCATCGTTGATCATGAGAATGTCCTTGTCCAGGGTTCTCATCTGGCCGTCCAGAGTCTGGAACTGGTCGCCGTCCTTGGCACGCTTCACAATGATCTTATGACCGGCAATGGTGTCCAGGTCAAAGGCATGCATAGGCTGGCCGTACTCTTCCATAACGTAGTTGGTAATATCCACAAGGTTGTTGATGGGACGGATTCCGCTGGCTGCCAGACGGCGCTGCATCCACTCCGGAGACGGTCCGATCTTGATATTCTTTACCACACGGCCGCAGTAACGGGGGCAGAGATCGGTGTCAGCCACTTCCACGGAAGCATAATCATGAACATCTTCCTCATTGCCCTTTACTTCCGGAACCGGCGGAACAAACTTCTTTCCGAAGGTTGCTGCTGCCTCTCTGGCGATTCCGAGGATGCTGTAGCAGTCTACCCGGTTGGAGGTAATTTCATATTCAAATACCACATCATGAAGACCGAGGATCTCAACGGCATCTGCTCCCACGGGAGTATCTTCCTTCATAATATAAATACCGTACTCCGGTGCATCGGGATACATATCCCTGGAGGAACCAAGCTCCTCGATGGAGCACATCATTCCGTCAGATTCCACGCCTCTTAATTTTCCCTTTTTGATCTTGATCCCGTCCTCAGGGAGCGCACCGCCGTCATGGCCGCCTGCTACCTTTCCGCCGTCCAGAACCACGGGAACCTTGTCCCCTTCCTTCACATTGGGAGCACCGGTAACGATCTGGATCATCCTTTCACCGATATTCACCTGGCAGATGATCAGTTTGTCGGCATCGGGATGCTTTTCAATGGAAACGATCTGGCCGACCACGATCTTCTCCAGATTTTTATCAAGACGCTCAAAACCCTCGACCTTTGTTCCGGTCAGAGTCATGGCATCGGTATATTCCTGAGCCGTTACTTCAAGGTCAGGAACGTATGCTTTGATCCAGGATAACGCTGTATTCATAACTTCCTCTCTTTCTCTTAGAACTGCTTCAGGAAACGGATATCGTTTTCATATAACAGACGCATGTCATCGATTTCATATTTCAGCAGGGCAATACGCTCCAGTCCGACGCCGAACGCAAAGCCGGAATACTCTTCAGGATCGATGTTGCACATCCGAAGCACATTGGGATGTACCATACCACAGCCGAGGATCTCGATCCAGCCGCTGCCCTTGCAGAACCGGCAGCCCTTTCCATGACACTTAAAGCAGGTCACATCCACCTCGGCACTGGGCTCTGTGAACGGGAAATGATGAGGACGGAATTTTACCTTTGTATCCTCGCCGAACAGCTCCCTGGCAAACTCCGCCAGTGTTCCCTTCAGGTCTGCAAAGGTGATGTTCTTATCGACAACCAGGCCCTCGATCTGATGGAAGGAAGGCGAATGGGTCGCATCCACCTCATCGGAACGGAACACACGGCCGGGAGCAATGATCCGAATAGGAAGCTCTCTGGTCTCCATGGTACGGACCTGTACCGGAGAGGTCTGACTGCGGAGCAGGATTCTGTCATTAATATAGAACGTATCCTGCTCATCTCTTGCCGGATGCCCCTTCGGTATATTCAGTGCTTCAAAATTGTAATAATCGTATTCCACTTCAGGGCCTTCCACTACCTCATAGCCCATGCCAACGAAGATCCGCTCTACCTCATCCAAAGCAACCGTGTTGGGATGCTTATGTCCCACATGATTCTTCTTTGCGGGAAGAGTCACATCAATGACCTCTCTCTTTAACTTTTCTTCTCTTGCATGCTTGGCAAGCTTGGCTCTTGCCTCCTCCATCTTTTCCTCGATGGCGGCACGGGTCTCATTGACCATCTGACCGACCTTAGGACGATCCTCCGGTGCAACATCCTTCATGCTCTTTAATACACTGGTCAATTCTCCCTTTTTGCCGAGATAAGCAACCTTGATCTCATTTAAGGTCTCCAGCGCATCGGAATCAGCGATCCGCTCCAGCGCGGCCTGTCTGATCTTCTCCAGCTTTTCTTTCATAAAGTCCTATGAAACCATTGTATTTCACCGGACGCAAATTCCCGTGGAATTTTTTTATTTCATAGAAAGAACTTTCCTATGAAACAAAAAATCCCTCTGCCTTTCGGCAAAGGGACGATGTTCTCGCGGTACCACCCTGATTCCTGTTTTCACAGGCTCTCATACTCCGTCTAACGCGCGGCTTACGTTATCTCTTACTGATCACTCCGTTTCGCCGGCCGGTTCTACCGGTCTTCACCTGCGGGTTCTGTTGGGAGATACGGCTCCCGTGGGAATTTCAATGCACGCCTGAACTCAAGGGGGCTTTCAGCCGGTGGCCTCCTCTCTCTGACAGAAAGCGCTGCATCTAATAACACGTTCATCGCCTTTTTTGTATAAACCTATGACATATTTTAACATAATCTTTCTTCTTGTCAAGGGATTCTTTGCTCCGTGCCCGGCTTTCCGCTTGAAATTTCATCTGCTTCATGCTATGATTTCATGGATGAAACCGCCGGACAGCGGCAGACGAGGTGTCAAATGAAACGATTCCGGATCTTTTTGGGAAAAATCATAAACAATATCTTTGAGGATAAGCTTACGGTCTATGCAGCGCAGGTTTCTTTTTTTATTGTCATTTCCGCGCTCCCCATTATCATGCTGGTGATTCCGCTGATCCAGTTTCTGATCCCCTTTTCCAGGGAAACCATGACCAGCACGATCCTGGCAGTTCTTCCAAACTCTTCGGAGCTTCAGAATCTGGTTTTAAGCCTGATCAACGACGTTTACACCAACTCTGCCGGAACCATCGTTTCGATCTCCACGGTTACGGTCCTCTGGTCGGCGTCCAAAGCCATCTACTCGCTCCAGCAGGGCCTCAACAACATTGCTCATATTAAGGAAACAAGAAACGTGGTGGTCCAGCGCCTGCTGTCCATCGTTTACACCGTTGGCTTTGTATTTGTCCTGATCTTCGCCATCGGTGTCCTGCTGTTCGGCAACCGCCTTCAGCTTCTTCTGGAATCCTGGCTTCCCCATCTGGCTCAGTTTTCCGCAGTGATCATTTTTTTCCGTGCCGGTTTTTCCGTTGCTCTGTTCATGCTGTTCTTTGTATTTATCTATACGATCCTGCCAAACACCAGGCTTTCCTTCTGGCGGCAGATCCCCGGAGCAGCATTTACCACCTTCGGCTGGATGATCTTTTCCTATGTGTATTCGCTCTACATTGACCATGTGGCAAACTTTTCTTATATTTACGGCAGTCTGACCGCTTTAATCCTCTTAATGCTCTGGCTGTATATCTGCATGAACATCGTCCTGCTGGGCGCAGTTCTCAACAAGCTCCTGACAGACAGCGCCGATGAAAAAAAACGGCTCCGGAAAACCAATCAGACAACACCGAAGGAACCTGCATCTCCCCAGGAAGCCCCTGTCTCCGACGGAAAAGCCCCGACCTCCCATAAGGATTCCGGTTCGTGAATAAATTATCAGATAATAGAATCATTTTGTTAAAATATGAACGATATTTTCAGGGAAGTCATTAAAAGCAATCGATATTTTCAAAAAAGTGAACTTTTCTGAATTTCAAGGCCGAACTGATTGATTTGCCAAAAACAGTTCGGTATTTTTGTTGTTTTTCACTGTATTTATTTTTTATAAAACATGGTAAGATTTTTGCAAAAGTATAACTTTATACGAGATAGCCAAAAATTTAACAGGAGGTCAAACCATGCTCGATCAGACGTATTACCGGAAAGCCGATGAGATCATCGACCATTACGGTCGAAAGGCTGCTTCTCTCATTCCGATCATGCAGGACATCCAGGCGGAGTATCGTTATCTGCCCGGTGAGCTGTTAACCTATGTCGCGAAGCAAATCGGCGTCACCGAAACAAAGGCTTACAGTGTAGCAACCTTTTATGAAAACTTCTCCTTTGAAGCCAAGGGAAAATATGTCATTAAGGTATGCGACGGCACCGCCTGTCATGTCCGCAAATCCACTCCGGTCCTGGAAGCACTTTTTAAAGAGCTGGGACTCAACAAGAAGAAACATACCACGGACGATATGATGTTCACCGTAGAGACGGTATCCTGTCTCGGCGCCTGCGGACTCGCACCGACCATGATGGTCGGCGAGGAGGTACACCCGTCCATGACACCGGAAAAGGCACTGGAAATCATTCATGAACTGAGGGGGAAAGGCTGATGATTAAAAACAGAGATGAATTAACTCAGATCCGGGAAGCTGCGAAACAGACCATTTCGTTCCAGGACTGCCGGATTCTTGTCTGTTCCGGCACCGGCTGTATCGCCACCGGTTCCGCAAAAATCCATGATATTTTCGCTGATCTCGCCCGTGACACGGATGGCGTAACCCTGGAATTTGCACCTCATGACCAGGACGAAACCAGCGTTGGCATAAAGAAAACCGGCTGTCAGGGCTTCTGTGAACTGGGGCCCCTGGTTCGGATCCAGCGCGGAAACGAAACAATCCAGTACGTAAAGGTACAGCCTGAGGACTGCTACGAAATTTTTGAACAGACTGTACTGAAGGGCGAGGTCGTGGAACACCTGCTCTATACAAAAAAAGAGATCCACTACCGCCATCCCGAGGACATCCCCTTTATGGCAAAGCAGACCAGACTGGTTCTTGAAAACTGCGGAAAGCTGGATGCCGAATCTCTGGATGAATACCTGGCAGTCGGCGGCTTCAGGGCTCTGGAAAAGGTTCTGTTCGAAATGACCAGCGATGAGGTTGTCGACGAGATCGACCGCTCCGGACTCCGCGGACGAGGAGGCGGCGGCTTCCCGGCCGGAAAGAAATGGAAACAGGTAGCCCGTCAGCCGGAGCCGATTCGCTATGTAGTCTGCAATGGCGATGAGGGAGACCCCGGAGCTTTCATGGATGGCTCCGTGATGGAGGGAGATCCCTTTAAGCTCATCGAGGGCATGGCCATCGCAGCCCGCGCTGTAAAGGCAGCTGATGGCTATATCTATGTCCGTGCTGAATATCCTATGTCCGTTGCCAGACTGCGCCATGCCATTGCACTTCTGGAGGACGCAGGACTGCTCGGCGATCACATTTTAGGAACTGATTTCTCCTTCCATTTACATATTAACCGCGGCGCCGGTGCATTCGTCTGCGGTGAGGGCTCGGCACTGACTGCCTCCATCGAAGGAAACCGCGGCATGCCCCGTGTAAAGCCTCCCCGCACGGTAGAAAAGGGTCTCTGGGAAAAGCCAACCGTTTTAAACAATGTGGAAACCTTCGCCAACGTACCTGGCATCATCTTAAAGGGTGCTGACTGGTACCGCAGTATCGGAACCGAGGGAAGTCCCGGAACAAAGACCTTTTCTTTGACCGGCTCCATCGAAAATACCGGTCTTATCGAGGTTCCCATGGGTACGACTCTGCGTGAGATCATCTTCGACATCGGCGGCGGCTTGAAGAACGGTGCCGAGTTCAAGGCTGTTCAGATCGGCGGTCCCTCCGGCGGCTGTTTAACCAGGGATCATCTGGATGAACCTCTGGACTTCGATTCTGTAAAAAAATTCAACGCCATCGTCGGTTCCGGCGGCATGGTGGTCATGGACACCAACACCTGTATGGTGGAGGTTGCCCGGTTCTTCATGAGCTTTACCCAGCGGGAATCCTGCGGAAAATGTGTTCCCTGCCGGGAAGGCACCAAGCGCATGCTGGAGATCCTGGAACGGATCGTAGACGGCAAGGGCGAGATGGCGGATCTGGACCGGCTGGAAGAGCTGGCTGACATGATCCGTTCCATGGCTCTGTGCGGCCTCGGAAAGAGTGCTCCGCTGCCGGTCATCAGTACCTTAACGACCTTCCGCGAGGAATATGTGGAACATATCAGGGATCATAAGTGCCGCGCCAAGGTCTGCCAGGCCATGCGGAAGTTCGTCATCAATCCGGAATACTGCAAGGGCTGCGGAAAATGCGCCAAAAACTGTCCTGTGGGTGCTATCACCGGTGTCCGCAAGGAATGCTACCATATCGACCCGGCAATATGTATCAAGTGCTCTGCCTGCAAGGACAACT
>CAKRJM010000073.1 GCA_934351765.1 uncultured Lachnospiraceae bacterium
CTCATTGAGTACTGCCGCACGCACGCCGTCTGTCTGGTCTTTTTCCGTCAGGCCGCGCCCCTCGGTGATATAGAGATCGGCAGCCGAAAAGAAATCTTTCCCGGCTCCGATGACACTTCCGCCCTCCAATGCCGCCGTTTTGCGCCAGACCGTATCTCCGGCCTCCCGCCAGTAAAAGGCTTCCGCCTCCGCGATCCCGTCTGTCTCCGAAAGAATCGGTTCCATCTGATCTGCCAGGTCATTTAAGCGCCTGCTTCCGGAGCCGCCGGTTTCGGATACCGCAAAGCTGCACCTGATTCCGTTTTCACAGAGGGCCAGCGCCGCCGAATCCGAGCCGAACAGACCGCCAAAGGAAACGGCTGTTTTCTCCTCTCCGTTTCCATCCGGCCGGTTATTTTCTCCGGAACGGCTATTTTCGTTACTCGCCGATACCCTTCCGCCGGCATCGGCGGTCTGCTTTTTCCCGCTCTGTCGTCCCAGGAAAAAACAGAGACCTCCGATTCCGGCGATAAAAATCAGGAGCCCAAGCCCTGCGATCATTCGTTTGTTCTTCATGACTCCTCCTTTTAAAAATGCTCCGTCATCCTACGCTCCGACACACTCCGCTTTCATTCTGTCGTCTCCGGTATGCTCTGCTTTCATTCTGTCGTCTCCGGCATGCTCTGCTTTCATTCTGTCGTTTCCGGCACGGCCTCTGTCAGCGGCTCCGCCGTCTCTGTGGTTTCCTCCGGCCCGATCTCCATCTCTGTTCCGTAAACGATCCGTGCCTTTGCCCCGGTCTTTACCCCATCTGCTCCCGGCTCTGCCAGATAATCGGTTTCCGCCAGGCCGGAACAGATCTCGAGCTTTGTTCCGAGAATGGTTCTTCCGGTCTCCACTGCCCGTTTTTCCAGCCGTTCATCTGCTCCCATAACATAGGCAAAGGCCTGTCCATGCTCATAAAAGATCATTTCTGCTGGAATCACCAGAGTTCCCGATTTTTCTTCCCCGGACGGAAATAAAACACTGACAGGTTCGCCTGCGCGGAGAACCTGTTTTGCTGCCGATGCCCGGAAACGGTAGCGGCTCATAGCCGGATTTCCGCTGCTGCTTTCCGTCTCCTCCGGCTCTCTCGAGATGGCAGAAAGCTCCGCCTCCAGAGAAACCAGCTTTCCGTCCCGCTCCAGAAGGACCGTCACCGCTTCTCCTCCGGAAACGTTCTCAAACAGCGTTTCTCCGAGAAGTCCCTCGATATGGACACCCTCTGCGCCCTGAAAGGTCAGCACCGGCTGTCCGAAATGAGCGGCCTCCTCCGGTGTCCGGACCTCCGATGCCGTTCCTGCCTGTGAAGCAGTCACCGTACACGCCGCGATCTCCTTTTCCAGTGCCTTTAAGGCCGCCTCTTTTTTCCGAATTGCCAGCTCCAGCTTTTCATATTCCAGAAGCCGGTCGCTTAACAGCTTTGCCAGCTCTTCCTTTGTATAACCCTTCGGTTCCTCCAGACCGCTTAAAGCCTCCTCCAGCTGTCCGTCATCAAACACTCCGTCAAAATCCGGGATTTCCGGTTCCTCCGGCTGAGGCAGTGTTTCCCCGCCGGACTGGGCGGGGTCGGTCTCCTCCGATTTTGCCGGCCCTGTCTCTTCTCCCGATTGAGACGGATTACTTTCCTCCGGCTTCGTCGGCTCCTTCTCTTCTCCCGGCTGAGACGGATTGCTTTCCTCCGGCTTCGTCGGCTTCTTCTCTTCCTCCGGCTGAGAGGGATCGGTCTCTCCCTTTACGGCTTCTTCATATGCTTTCCCGTCAAACTTCCAGATAAATAACGGTGCATCCAGCGTCTCCTCATTTTCCACGATCACAAACTGCCCGCATTTTTCCAGCCTCATAAGAGACACCAGGACTGCCGCCTCCACCTCGCCTCCACGTTTCAGATAATAGGAACAGGGATCCTCCGCCGTTCCCCTTCCCTGAAAGGGAATGCTCTCCGCCGTGATCCGCTCATAAACCACAGGCGCTTCCTCCCGGCCCTGGATCGTTTCAGGATCGGTTTTCTGATTCTCTTCCTGATTGATTTTCAGATTAGTTTCAGGACCGGCTTCACGATTTGTTTCCGTCTCATAGCTTACGGTAAACAGGTTGGAATCCATCCCACGCCCAAGCCCGTCCATGACCGGTCTCGTCTGCTTCAGGGTCAGAATATAGGCCGCCAGCCGCCCCAGATAGATCTCCTCGTTTTTCCGGGTGAGCTCCGTCCGGTTCCATTCCTCCTGAAGCCCTGAGCTGTCATAGCGAAGAAGTGCCTCCCCGGCTGCCACCGACTGCCCGGCGCATACATACACCTCTGCCACCGGACGCTCCTGCGTCTCATAATAGGACTTTACCATCCCAGAAACTGCCTTCGCCTCCACGGTCTTTGCCGATGACCACTGTCTGTCCCGAAGCGCTTCCACCGAGCAGACAGGCACTGCCGTCTCCCTGGGGGGGGTCCGAAAAAACAGAAGACCGCTCATGATTCCAAGGAGCAGGACTGTGAAAAACAGGAGGCCAAAAAGGATCCTCCGCTTCCATATTTTCATGACGTTCATGCTCAGCCCTCCTCTCCGAAATCCGCCTGCTGTCCCTCCCGGAGATTTGCGCCCGGCCATGCCACATAATCCGTTATGGAAAGGCCGCCGGTGATCTCACAGGCACTGTGCCGGTCATTATATGCGCCAAGGGTCACTGTACGCTTTTCCAGCCGCCCGTCCCGGCCTGCTGCCCAGACCCAGGGGGATCCGTCCAGATCGGAAATGTAGCCCTCCGGAAGAAGAATGGTTTCTGGGACAGACAAGGGCTCAGAGGGCCTCTCCGCAGAACTGTTTTGACTGTCTAAAACAGAGCCTGCTTCGTTTTTTAGCTCTGCATAAACATGCTGTCCCGGGAAAAACTGCTCCGCTCCCTCCAGAACCGCATGAACCTGATACTCGGATAAACCGCCGTTTTCCTGAGGATTTCCTGTCTCCACCCTGCTGACAATTCCCTCGCAGCCGCTTTCCCCTTTCCGGTCTGTGACTGTGACTGCCGCGCCGCCGGAAAAGGACTTCACTTCCTCCTCACTGACCGCAAACGTCAGCTCATAGGTACCCTCCGAAACAAGCGTCAGGCTCTTTCCGTCCTCCCCCACCGCCGTAATGATCCCGGCACAGGGGGCCGTCACCTGGGTCTGAGAAAGCTTCTGCTCCAGGACTGCAATCTCCCGCTCCTTACTGCGGATCTCAAAGGACGCCTGCTCCGACTGGGCTTTCAGCTCCAGGAGCTGAAGCTCCAGACTCTCCCTCTCCTCCTTTGTCTGTGCCTCTCTCCGACTCTTTTCCAGAGACCTCCGCTGCGTTTCCAGAGAGGAGACATTCAGCTCTGCCTGCTCCTTCGAAAGGATCAGCTCCTCCCGTTCCAGAGACAGATTTGTATTATCGTAAATCGCCAGTACCGCCCCGGCTTCCACACGAGAACCCGGCTCCACAAGGAGTCCTCCGGTCTCCCGTCCCTCATCCAGCCGGATCTCCACCGTTTCCATAGGGAGCACCATGCCTAAAAACCGGTTCCGCACATCCAGCTTATCCAGACAGCCCGTAACCGCCGCCACTGACTGCACCGGAACAGCCGCGCTCTCCGAGGTCTGCTGCGCTGCCGGATTTTTCAGAAGAATCCCGATCCCAGCTCCCAGAAGGAACAGCAGGATCAGCCCGAACACCAGCCATTTCTTTTTGATCTTCATGATACACTCCCCTCCTCATAGGTCTGAAAATAGAACCACAGCCCAATTCCCAGCGCCGCGCCCCAGTAAAGAAGCCGTCCTGCCGTGATCCGATACATATCCGCCCCGGTCATCATGGGAAGAAAGGAAAACGCCGGCTCTCCCATGAGCCCCATCAGATACAGAAATACCGGGAGCAGAAGGATCAGCAGAGAAATCAGGATCGTATGGATCATGTTCCCCGTCCGCGCCGACAGCCAGAGGATCAGTCCCACAGCCGCCAGCATACCGAGATATCTGGAAAGCCCCACCAGAGCCAGATAGGCCCAGAGCGGTACATTGAACGGAACTGCCGACAGCTCCGAAAGGCTCCGAAGCGGTGCCGTAAGCCCGGATCTCCCATAGGCATGGAACACCGTCAGATACCGGGGCAGATAAGCGATCACATAAGCCGCCGTCCCGTAAATGGCACCGGATAAGAATTTCCCGGCGCAGACACCGCTCCGCCCGCGAAGATACGCATGCTGGAGCTGGATCATTCCGGAGCTTTTCTCTACGGAAAAAACGGCCGCCAGCCCAAGCACCAGGAAAAAGCAAAGCTTTCCGGCGTTCATGACATCCTCCCGCCGTCCCATCTGGTTAAAAAGCGCATCCCAGCCACTGTTATAAAACAGCTCTGCCCGATCACCCTCACGGGTCATGGAAAGCACATATTCATACTGGCCTGCCGCCCGCTCAAAGCCGATCTGTCCTCTGGTCTTTGCCTGATAAAGGGCTGCCGCGTCCTGATAATCCATATAGGAAAGCTTTCCCGCCGCATAGTCCTTCGTCTGCTGCTCCATCTCCTTCGCCAGTTCTTCAAACCGGTCATATTCCTCCTGGTAAAGAACCGCCGTCTCCGGAAGCGTTTTCCCCTCTGCCTTTGTGACATAATACCGGTAAAAATTTTCATCGGCATCCGTATAGATCCGGAAATCCCGATAGCTGTTCCACTGGATCAGGGCGAACAGCACCAGCAGGATCCAGGCGTGCTCCATGAAAAAAATCTTGAATCCTTCCTTTCCGAACAGCCCCACCCGGATCCGAAGCTTCCGTCTCCGCCGCTTTTTTCCACGCCGCTTAAAAAGGGCAAGAAGCCTGCTCTCACGGCTCAGGGCCGAGGTCTCCGTCACGAACCGGCGGAGTGCAAAAAATACCGAGAGCCCAAAGACCAGCAACGCAGTTCCCATGCAGACCGGAACGATATTGACCGGATAACCGGCAATATTCATATTCAGATAATCGGCGAAAAACCATCCTGTATCCGCCAGGCAGACCAGATTCAGGATCTTTAACGGACTCAGCCAGGAATGGATCCCGATGGTCAGGTACAGAAGAAATTCCAGCGCCAGCACGCCGCCCATGGCAAGACAGGCACTCAGCGCATTTTTAAACACAGTCCCCAGACAGAAGATCAGCGCTCCGTACACAAGCGCCGCCCCCACCTTTGCCAGTAAGAATCCCGCCAGATACTGTCCGGCCGTCATGGCATAGGGCGAAGTTAAAAAGCCCCGCAGGCTCTGAACCGGCCGGCTTAAATCTCCCAGTCCCAGCGTTTTTTCTGCAAGGAGAAAATCCGTTCCATAAAACAGAACCGTCCCGGCCGCCGCCAGACATAACATCAGAGCAAGCTTCGCTGCGATGGTATCGAGATAGCCCCGCTTCATGGGCTTGATCAGCAGAAGCGTCCCATCCTCCCGTTCACCGATCAGCATGGACAGCCCCAGGACCACAAACAGACAGAGCAGAAGAAGATCCGTGATCCTCGAGCCGGTTGCTAAGAGCATGCCCTCCGAATCCTCCGCCGGAAGCACCGTTCCCTTTAAATGCTCATAGACCGGCGGCGTTTTCTCGATATTCCGATAAGAAAACGTCCCCGGCTTTCCAAACAGAGAGGACGAGGTCATGATCTTCGCCTCCTCACCGATCCGGTTCAGGTAATCCTCATAATGGGCCACTGCCGAAACCTGCTCCAGGATCTCCGCCAGCAGATGCTGTTCATTGTAAAAGCTTCTCAGATACCGGAGGCTGCTTTCCTCAATGTCCAGATCGGGATAGCGGCTTAAAATTTCCCGGTTCCGTTCCTTAAAGGCCGCCCGGTCCTCCTCGTTCCAGGCCTCCACATTGTCTGCCCACTCCCGCCAGACCGCTACTGCCTTTAAATAGTCCAGCCGCTCCGAAAGCCACGCCTCCGCCTCCGGCGCCGTCATGCCCGAAAGATCGTCATACACCCGCCCTACGTCGGTTTTCTTATAATACCAGCCCACCCTTGTCCGGCTTTCCCGATAAACCATGAGCCCGTTAAACAGAAACAGAAACAGGATCAGCGCAGGGATCAGCCGTCTGGAAAACAGCTTTTTGCCCTCATAAATGAACAGTTTCCCCATAGGCGCCTCCTACTCCTTGAAATAGTACAGATACACGTCCTCCAGTCCCGGCCGCACCGCACTGTGGGGAAGCCCCTCCGGCTCATGCTCCGAGATCAGGCGGACAAACAGCGTTTCCCCCTCTCTGGATATGTTCCCCAGAAGAAAATCCTCCCGTTTTTCGATGGCACCAAGCTCGCTTTCCGGAATCCGGATCTCCCAGACCTGCCCCGCCAGAGACGCCGTCAGCTCCTCTCTGGTGGAATCCGCCAGAAGCTCGCCCTCACGGATCAGCAGGATCCGATTGGCCGCCGATTCCACGTCTGTCACCACATGGGTGGCGATCAGAACGATCTTTCCCGCCGAGATTTCCGCGATCAGATTCCGGATCGCGATCCGCTGCTTTGGATCCAGCCCCGCCGTCGGCTCGTCCAGCACCAGGATCTTCGGATCCGCCAGAACGGCCTGTGCGATCAGAAGCCGCTGCTTCATGCCGCCGGAAAAGGATCGGATCTTATCTCCCGCCACCTCCGAAAGCCCCACCTGCTCCAGCACCTTCGGAATCCGTTCCCGCGCCTCCGCCTTCTTCATATCCCGAAGCGCCGCCACATAGGACAGAAAGCCCACCGCCGTGAAATTCGGATAAAGGGCCTGCTGCTGGGGCATATAGCCCAGAACTGCCCGGAACTCCCGCCCCAGCTTCCCGATCTCCTCTCCGTTATAACGGATCTCGCCGGAGGTTGCCTTCAAATTTCCCGTCAGAATGTTCATAAAGGTACTTTTTCCGGCCCCGTTTGGTCCGAGAAATCCATAAACACCCTCCGACAGCACCGCATTGATTCCCTTTAACGCCTGCTTCTTTCCGTAATTCTTAACCAGCGAACAAATCTCCAGCTTCATAATGCCCTCCCTGGGATGTACGTTCAATTTCCCCATTTTTCCAACTGGCTGTTCATTTCTTCTATTATTTCATTAATTCCAAGCTGTTCCGTTTTCCTGCGCTTTTCTTCCAGATCCGCATTCCATGCTTCTCCCTCTCCGTAAATTCCCCAGCCGCATTCTTCCGTAAAGTAAGTTTTAATCTGGCTTACCTTGTCCAGTTTTTCTCCCAGTTCAAAAGAAAAACCGGCCAGCATCGATCTTGTTTCCTCTGCTGTATTCCAAAGTTCTTCCTCCTTTGACAGCGAATCCAAAATTCCGGGCATTGTTAAAAAAGAATTTCCAAGCTGATACTGAATATTTCTCACTTCCGGTACACCCAAGTCCAAATATATCGCCCGTCCGTTTTGAATCTGATAATTCACTCCCTCTTTTCCGTACACCAGTGCGTCAGATAATGTTTTATCCGAATAAATTGCTGCCAGAACCTCCATCGCAGCTTCACTCTGTCTGCTTTCTGCATTCACAGCCGCCTTGCTTCCTTTTCCACAAAACGATTGCCGAAACTCAGGAATTTTCACTGCTTTCAAACGAACCTTTTCCGATACTCCGCCTGCCCTGCATTGCTGCTGTGCCGCTTCTTCACTGTATGAATATATTCCCGTTGCCAAAAAATCTCCTGTTTCCAGGCTTTCCCATGCCGGAATTTGATCTTCCGGAATCAATCCCTGATTTTTCCAGTCATTTATCTGCCTGGATACCTCAAGCCATTCCTGATTATACAAAGCATTTTCCGCTCTTGGCACCCCCTGCGACATATCAATCAGAATCAATTCACACATGGTTGCTTCATAATCCCTCAGAAGTACTTCCGGTTTTCCGTCCAACGCTGCAAATGCTTCATGATGCTCCTCTTTTTCTCCATTCATGGCTTTCTGTAACGCTGACTCAAGATTTCCCCATGTAATTGCCTCCACATCAATATCATATTTTTCTGCATAGTCCAGATTAAAAACCAGATAATAATTAAAATATGGAATCGGTGACAATAATCCGTAAATATCCCCTTTATAAGAGATTGCCTCCCAGACTGCCGACGGATAAGCATTTTTCAGAGCAGTTCCTGTATCTTCCTGTAAAAAATCATTCCATGAAAGCAGCATTCCTTTTTCACACATCATCTTATAGGGATCATAACACTGCTGTGCGGAACCTGTACTGATAATATCATACCTGCTGTTCTTAACTGTTTCTACATAGGAATTAACATAATCCTTATAGGTTTCAAAGGGCACCGAAATATTTTCAAACTGAATTTTATACGGAATCCCTTTCTCCTTTAATATTTGATTCAATTCATTCTGCATTCCGGAACAATCCACATTCATATCAAACAAAGCCCAGGTAATCGTCATTTCATCCTCATCTGGGTAGTCTGTCTGCGCTGCGGCTGTACTTTCCTGTCTGATCACATCCGTCTTTTTTCCTCCAGATGCACACCCCATCAGTAAACTGCCAAGCAGAACGGTTATTAATGCAAAAACTCTGTTTTTTTTCATACTATCCTCCTCTCTGTCAGATTGATGACGGTTTTTATTCCAGCATCCTCCAATTATTCTTTCCATCCAGAAAATCCTGATATGAGATGATCGATAGCTGCTCCTTTCCTTCCACGTTTCCCATTCCAACCAGATTCTCTGCCTGCTTTACCAGCGGCATAAAATAGTTTTCTGATTTTCCGGCACGAATCTGCTCACATCCCTTTTCTTCTGTATAGCGATACATCCGAAATTGATAGGATCCCTCTCCCGCTTCTTCATATGCCGCAAATACCTTTAATTCCGGCGTCCAGAAATAGGCTCCTGCAATCTCTGAATCCATAATCTCAGTCTGTACACCTCTTGAAAAGTCCCATTCAATAACCTGGCTGCACCCGCTGCCTTTTACACTTCCAACCAGATAATTTTCATTTACACAGGCATTTATAACGGTCCGATTCTCCAGCAGTTCCTGTATTTCCCCGGTCTTTAAATCCATCTGCCTGCATTTCATTCCATCTTCGATCCATTCTCCGTAGATCAATTGATCTTTATACATCCCATAGACTGCATATGACGGATGTTCATATTCTTTTTCTGGACACAATACTTCTGCTTCTCCATGTTCCAGATCATATCGATATATTGCACTTGTAGTTCCCGTCCATGCTCCGGTTATACCATCAAAATGATCATCCGCCGTGGCAAGAATGCAATACTTATCATAAAACAACGTAACGGTTCCGATTGCATAGCTATTTCCATGGGAAAAACTTCCTACTTCCCGATCCTGTTCCCCATTTAACATGCAAGTCCGAATCGTTCCGCCCGATGTCTCATCCGTCATCCCATAGTACCATTGCTCTCCCAGCCGCCCTATAAAATCCGCTTTCTGATATAAACTGAAGGCTTCACATTCCATCGAATCATGCAGACAGTTCGGTTTCGCGCACAATGCCCCATAATCCATATTCTGATAATCCAGATAAGTCAGCTTTCCATGAACCTCGGACTTTTTATAGAGCAGGCCATCCTCCATGAAGCAAAAAGAATCTTTCCATTTTGAAGATCCCGGCTGCGGCTCCGCTTCCCTTTTTCCACAGCCCGATAATAATAGGAGTATAATTATTAAACATATGCTTTTCTTCCTCATAACTATCCTCCAATTTCAATGTTTTCTTACAATCGTCTATTTATTTGTGTCTTTTTATTTAATTATCGTTTCATGTTTTTTCTCCAGAACATATAGTTTCTTCAACTTCATAGTGCTGTCACTCTGCCTTCCGTTCTTCCCAGCTTCCGCTTCCTTTC
>CAKRJM010000074.1 GCA_934351765.1 uncultured Lachnospiraceae bacterium
ATAATCTGTGGCTGGAGGAAGCGGAGGATCTGGATACGCTGGTTAATAATATCACCAACTTCTATTACTGGTGCGCATCCAGGGTCTTGACACTGGATCGGAAATATGCAAAAGAAATTTTAAACAGCATGGGAATGAGTCAGGCGGTGACGGACCGGGAACGGGCCAAGATCGCATTGTCATATCGCTGTGCATCGCTGACGGATGTATTCTGGGTGCGCCGGACCGGAGAAGCGGTGACGTTTGCAGAGGTTAATCTGTATCAGAATCATCTGGATAACACATTTCTGGATATTTCCCTTCTAGGAAGACAGTACACGGTAGAAAATCAGGAGCTTGCGAGAGATGCGGCAACCAACGGCTGTTTTGCGAAAGCATGGAGGAGAACCGGAAACGGATTCCAGCTGCTGAAGGATGGTGGAAAAGAGGCAGTGGAACGGGAGCTGCTGGCCAGTCAGGTTTGCCGGTGCTTTTCGGCAGATCAGGTGCTTTATGAGAGCGGAAGCTTTGAGGGAGAGGATGTCAGTGTCAGTGAAAATATGACTTCACTGAAGGTTTCCATTGCCTCCATGGAGGCATTCGAATTGTATGTGATGAATCCTGATAAGAACTTGGAAAAAACAGTACTCTCACTGGATCGTTACGGATATTATATGATGAATCTGCTGGATTACCTGATTGGAAATACAGACCGTCACTGGGGAAACTGGGGCGTATTGGTGGATAATCGGACAAACCGTCCGATATCACTCCATAAGCTGATGGATTTTAACCAGGCCTTTCATTCCTATGATACGTTTGACGGAGCTGGCTGCCAGACATTGTTTGGCCGTCATGCGACCCAGAGGGAAGCTGCGGAGGAAGCAGTACGGGCAGTCGGGCTGAATCAGATCATGGAGGTGAAGAAAGAGGCTTTTTCGGAGCTTCCGCAGATGTATGAAATGTTTCAGAGGAGACTGGAGCACTTGAAAACCTTGTAAGAAGGTCATTATGAGCTTGGATTATATTGGCAGATGAAACTCTGGTGGATGTATTTTGGAAAATAATGGAAAATTGCTGACAGACAGTGGAACCTTATTCCGTCAGCTTTCCAATTCCCTCCGGCAGGTTTAATTCCCGGTTCTGCCTGAGAATTGTTTTCAGTTCCTGAATCGCGGGGGTGAGGAATTTATTTTTATGGTAGACCAGCTTGAAGCTGCGGTCCCAGGCGCCGCTTTCGTTGTAAAAAGCGCGGACGGTTCCATGGCGCAGTTCGTGTTTTAACAGGCGCAGGGACATGACAGAGAGAACCGGACCGGCGAGAACCGTATTGATGATGGCACGGGGGGAATTGGCCTCGCAGACGGTGCGGACGGAGATCCCGCAGTCGGATAAGGTGCGTTCGAATAGCTGGCGGGTACCGCTTCCCTGTTCGCGAACCGCGAATGCTTCCCTGGAAAGATCGTGGAATGAAATGGTATCACGCTGATAGAACGGGTGTCCTGTTCCGGCGGCAAGAACCAGACAGTCAGAAATCATGGGAAGAACCACAAGATCACGCGACCGAATCTCTCCCTCCACAACGGCAGCGTCCAGTTCGGAGCACAGAAGCTTCCGCTCAATATCGGCGGTGTTGCTTACATAGGAATAACATTCCAGATCCGGGAGCTGCTGTCTCAGCTCTGCCAGAAACGCCGGGGTCAGACAGGTGCCAACGGTGATGGTTGTTCCGAGACGAAGGGTCGGCGTTTTTCCATGAGAAGCTAAAAGCTCTTCCATTTGCTGAAACCGGGAGAGAAGTGGTTCTGTCTGAGAAAGAAGCAGATCGCCGAGCTCGGTCAGATAGAGCTTTTTCCCAAGACGCTCAAACAGAAGCCCTCCGTAATGGGTTTCCAGTTCATGGATCGCCTGACTGACGGTTGGCTGAGAAAGGTAAAGGATTCTGGCGGCACCGCTCATGGAGCCGCACTGGGCAACTGTGAAAAAAATATTCAGATGACGTATGGTCATAATCGTCCTCGATTCTTGGTAAAAGCTTAAAAGAAATGTGGTTTTTTGTCGTGAATCCAAGAGTATTTCCATAGGAAAAACCTATGATTATTATTAAATAATATCATTTTCCTTATGGAAAGACAAGTGGTATAGTAAAGAGGAAACCTGATTTTAGATCAGAAAAAGACAGGTAAAAAACAAAAAGAAGGACAATGGAGGAGGAGCATATGGCAGCGTTAACCATCAGCGCAGACGAGGAGAAGCGCTTAAAAGGACTTGGGTTTTTAAACAATAAGGGGACGGATTCTTTTTCCGCCCGTGTAATTACCGGAAACGGAAGAGTGACTGCCGCCCAGCACCGGCGTATGGCAGAAGCAGCCGAACGGTTCGGAAACGGAACCTTAACGTATACCACGAGACAGACTGTGGAGATTCCCGGAATCCCCTATGAAAAGATCGGGGAATTTCAGTCATTTCTTGCCGAAGAGGGCCTCATGGCCGGCGGAACCGGGCCGAAGGTGCGGCCGGTGGTGTCCTGTAAGGGTACGACCTGCCAGTATGGGCTTTTGGACTCTTATGCACTTTCTGAAGAAATCCACCAGCGGTTTTATGTGGGATATCATGATGTGAAGCTGCCTCATAAATTCAAGATTGCCGTAGGCGGATGTCCCAATAACTGTGTGAAGCCAAACCTCAATGATCTGGGGGTGGTAGGCCAGCGGATCCCGCAGTTTCATAAGGAGCTTTGCAAGGGCTGTAAAAAGTGTGCCGTAGAGGCTGCCTGTCCTGTCGGGGCATCGAAGGTGGTAGACGGCGTTCTGGTACGGAATACCGAGCTCTGTAATCAGTGCGGCCGCTGTATCGGAACATGCCGGTTTGATTCGATCACAGACGGTACATACGGTTATAAGATCTACATTGGAGGCCGCTGGGGGAAGAAGGTGGCCATGGGAAGAGCATTAAATCAGTTCTTTACCACAAAGGAAGAGGTCATGACCGTGATCGAAAAGGCGATCCTGTTCTTTAAGGATCATGGACAGCCGGGGGAGCGGTTTGCCGATACCATTGCGCGTCTTGGATTTGAAAACGTGGAAAAACAGCTTCTTTCATAATAGTTAAGATTTTGTGAACTCTTTTGCTTTTTGGAGTTGAGCGTGTTATAATAGCCATTCAGCAGGCGAAAAGGCCGGATATGACAGAAAGGAGAAGAGAACATGTATTGTCCGAACTGTGGAAAACAGGCAGACGGTGCGTTCTGCCGTTACTGCGGTGCAAAGCTGCCCGGGCAGAGTGCAGGAAACAGTAAAAGAGCAAAGCAGGCGGTGCCGTCTTATTCTGATATAGATTTTGTACCGGAGGATGAGTCCTTTATTCCGGAAGAACGTTTTTTTGAGAAACCGGATGGTCTTGGCGATGAAACCGTGGTGCTGGAGCCGCTGGATCAATATACGCCGGAAGAGGGGCCGAGAAATCTGGCCGGAGGAGCTGCGTATTCGGAACGAACTCCTGTTTCTGAGACCGGAGCTGCAAAGGAAGGTGCAAAGCCCGGAAAGAAGCTGGGCGAGAGAATGCAGAACGTCTTTGTGGCAAAAGGAAATCTGGGACGGGATCCCTATGCCAATGTGGACGAGGAGCCGGAAGAGCTCTGGGAGGATGATGATTCCTGTGGCCGGGGCAGTAAGACCGGAGGAAAGAAAAAGAAGAAAAAGAAAGCGGCAAAGACCGTGAGATCTGTTGGACATACTGCGGGAAAAACGATTGGAAGTGCCGGAAAAGCGGTTGGGAAAGCCGGGAAGGCAGCCGGAAGCGCAGCCTCCGGTCTGATCTCCACCGTCCTTCGTCTGGCCTGTGTAGTTCTTATGGCGGGAATTATCGGGTTCCTTGGAAAAGAGATCTGGATCGAGCGGAGCGTTCTGGGAACGCTGAGCCTTCAGCCGGAGAATTTCAATAAAGGCGAGGCGGTATTTCTTGCCATGTCAGGTGTGACCCTGTTATACGGTCTGGTTTCGCTTGCCTGGATGGCGTCCAGACGGCGCATGGCATACGACGGAAGGCTGAAAAAGTTCGATACCGGACGCGGCCTGACCGCATTTATCCTGTTTGCGCTGCTGATCTTCACCGCGTCCGCGATCCAAATGCTTCTGCCTTACCGGGCAGGAATCCTGGACGGCGTCAATCTGTACTTTTCCGTGGCCGGTTCCGTGACAAAAACTGCCGGAAGCTGCGCGGTAATAGGCGTGGTACTCTGCATTGTACGGAAGATCTTAAAATAGCAAAAACTTTTGAAGGCATTTCATCAGCCGGAAGCGTGCATGTCAGCTGCGGAGGGGACGTCCCGAGCCCCGGCACTTCCCAAGCCGGAGCAGAAGCGACAGGCGAGGGTTATGTGCCGCTGGCCGCGAGGGTTAAGCGGGAGCGGTCTCCCGGAGCAGCGATATGCCGGGACTTTTTGATGATATTTCTATGATCCGCTTTTTGTTTTGATCACGATTCCGCTTACCTCCACATGCTCTTCCAGCGGGATCACCAGACATTCCTGCCCGTCGATGACCATGGTTTTCACCAGGTCGGCGCGGTCTGGCTTGACCTGAACCACGACATCGGGGGTTTTGATTTCGAATTTTCTGGCATTGATCACATTGGAGGCGAAGAGGGAAGCATCTTTTCCGGCGGTTTCCTCAAAGCGTTCGTCCAGAGCTTCCAGATGCTCCTCATCAGCGCCGCTGTCGGATAGAAGTAGGTACAGATCCCGCTTGGTGAGTGCGGCCGGGTCCGGGGAGTCCTTGCCGTCCTCCAGCTTTTCAGTCAGCTTTTCGTGGATGTTCTTTACGGCTTCAAAGCTGCAGTCATCACCGAGGGTGTCCTCCACCAGAGCCTGAAAGGCCTCTTTCTGGCTTGTAACCGGCATGGGAAGAGTACAGCCAAGCATATCCTCAATGAGACGTGCCTGGAACTGGTCGGCGTCCTTGGAGTAGAAGAGGAGGCTGTGGATGTCGGTGCTCCGGTCGTTGAAGGCGGGGAACAGAAAGCCGGTTAAGGGCATGTCCACCACCCAGTCACGGATCCGGTTCTGAATGATGCCCTCGGAGGCATTGTAGCAGAGACCGGCCTTTGTCAGCTTCACCGGGCAGACACAGCATAACACGAAGCTGTAGACCTCCTCGGAGGCATCGAACATCTCGTTTCCGTCGGTGGACTTTCCGGGAATATCATAAAGTCCGTGAATCAGCAGAATGAGAAAGTTTCCAGGTTCATCAAGGCTGTCCAGAACCTTGTCGTAAAAGGTGTCGATGAGAATGTCATCAGTCAGTCTGGTTTCCCGAAGCTGCATGAGCAGGTCATGGGTGCTTCCGGGATTCTCTGCGGCCAGGGGAAAGTCCATGTTGATCAGATTTTTTCCGAGAGTGCCGGAGAGATTTTTTCGGAATAATTCAAAATATTTAAACATTTCCTCCTCAGGGAGGGAGAGGAAGGCCTCTTTGAATTCGGCTTTCCTCTCTTTTTCGTTGTCCACATAACAGCCGCAGAGCCTTGTGATGGCACAGTTGGCCGGTGTGAACTGCTTCTTGATTTCAGAGATTTCTTTTTTATTCATGATCAGTGATTCTCCTCTGTGGACTGATCGGCAACAGCGGGGATGGGCCTGGAGAGGATCTCCATAAACTCATCACCGGTGATGGTCTCATGGCTGTAAAGGTATTCGGCAAGCTGATGAAGCTTCGGCATATTGCTGCGGAGAAGCTGTTCTGCTTTGTCGTACTGGCGTTTTACCAGTGCTACCACCATATCATCGATCTTGGCTGAGGTGGTCTCAGAGCAGGCCAGAGAGGTATCGCCGCCCAGGTATTGATTCTGTATGGTCTCGAAGGCTACCATGCCGAACTCATCGCTCATGCCGTAGCGGGTGATCATGGCGCGGGCCAGCTTGGTCGCCTGCTCAATGTCGTTGGAGGCTCCGGTAGAGATGGAGTGGAAGATCAGATCCTCCGCGATCCGTCCGCCGGTGAAGGTGGCGATCTTGTTTTCCAGCTCTTCTCTGGACATCAGGTTCTTGTCATTCTGATCTACCTGCATGGTGTAGCCAAGCGCACCGGAGGTACGGGGAATGATAGTGATCTTTGTTACCGGTGCGGAGTTGGTCTGGAGTGCGGCGACAAGCGCATGTCCGATTTCATGGTAGGCAACGGTCAGCTTTTCCTTGTCGGTCAGCAGCTTATTCTTTTTCTGATATCCGGCGATTACGACTTCAACGCTTTCTTCCAGATCAGCCTGAGTGACAAACTTTCTGCCGTCCCGGACTGCACGCAGAGCTGCTTCATTGATCATGTTGGCAAGCTCGGCACCGCTGGCACCGGCGGCGGCTCTGGCGATGGCAGAGAAGTCCACATTGTCGCTCATCTTGACCTTCTTTGCATGAACACGGAGAATGGCTTCACGACCCTGAAGATCCGGAAGCTCCACGGGTACACGGCGGTCAAAACGGCCGGGACGGAGAAGGGCAGGATCCAGAGAATCCGGACGGTTGGTGGCAGCCAGGATCACAACGCCCTTGGTACCATCGAAGCCATCCATCTCGGTCAGCAGCTGATTCAGGGTCTGTTCCCGTTCATCGTTGCCGCCGACACCGCCGCCGTCACGCTTTTTTCCGATGGTATCAATCTCATCAATAAAGACAATACAGGGAGCCTTTTCGGCAGCCTGCTTAAACAGGTCACGAACCTTGGCAGCACCCATACCGACGAACATTTCCACGAATTCCGAGCCGGAGATGGAAAAGAACGGAACGTTGGCTTCGCCTGCGACCGCCTTGGCAAGAAGAGTCTTTCCGGTTCCGGGAGGGCCGACAAGAAGAGCACCCTTCGGCATTTTTGCACCGATTTCCGTATACTGGGCAGGATTATGAAGAAAATTTACGATCTCCTGCAGAATCTCCTTTGCCTCATCTTCCCCGGCCACATCACTGAATTTAATGCCGGTGGTGGACTGGACATAAACCTTGGCATTGCTTTTTCCAAAGCTCATGGCATTGCCTATACCGCCGCCCATCTTTTTGGCAAGGGAACGGCTTAAAAGCTGTCCGATGGCAACGAAGAACAGAACCGGGAAAATCCAGCTGAGTAAAAAGCTCAGGATCGGGGAGGTCTGCTGGACAATGGGAGTGCTGAATGAGGTGATCCCTGCGCTGTAAAGGCGGTCTGCCAGCTTGTCACCGTCCTCCAGTTTTCCGGTTTTATAGTAATGGGCGGGATCTTCATTATCGGAAAAGATGATCTCGTTGTCATCAATCTCCACTTCACCGATGGTTTTATTTTCAATCATGGTAAGAAAGGTACCGTAGTCTACTTCCGAGACCCTTGTGCTGAACAGCCGTGGAAACAGCAGAGCGTTCAGAAGAAGCAGCAGGATCAGGGCGATCAGGTAGTAGAACAACAGTGGCTTTTTAGGTGGTTGTACTTCTTTCATCAGATACCTCCTGTAAATAGTGGTTGATACGGGTTCCAAGGTCTGCAAGCTGGCTGGTAAGCATGTCAAGCTCATTCAGCTTTTCGGCCGGTATCGTCCGGAGCGCCTGTTCCACAGCATCGGTCATATTTTGACGGGACCTGCATGCGGCTTCTTTTCCGGCAGCAGTCAGGGAAACATAGACCAGGCGGCGGTTTTCGCTGGTGTGAACGCGGTTGACCAGCCCGTCATCCTCCAGATCGCTGATCAGCTTGGAAAGCTGCTGTCTGGTACGGCCCAGCCGGGAAACCAGTTCTGTCATGGGAACCGTTCCATCAGGACTTTCATTTAAAATGTATAAAATATGAAAGCCATGACTGCTCAGCTTTATGTCTGTATCGGGAAGGGGATGCTCCTTCATGCGGACATACAGAGAAAGAGAAAAGTTCAGAAGCTGTTCGGCCAGATGCCTTGGATCGGAGCTTTTTTGATTCATGAAAATACCTCCTTTAAGGGTTCTCCAAAAAGTATAACAAATATCCACTGAAAGTCAATGAAATATTAACATTTAACAAAAAGTTTATTTTAGGTTCATGGAAAGTTTTTCTTTTGGAGAAACTTTATCGGAAGCGGAAACAGAGGTGGATAATGAAACACAGACGTGGTATAATGAAGCGAATAAAAAAGAGGAGAATAAAACAATGAAAGAAGTTATCGTCCGGATCGGATCGTTTACCATATACGGATACGGTCTGATGATTGCAATCGGGATTGTCCTGGCGTTCTGGGTAGCCATGTTCCGGGAGAAAAAATATCAGATCGGCAATGATCAGGTATTTTCGCTGGGAATGTGGTGTCTGGTGGGAGGCTGGGCATCAGCGAAGCTTTTGTTTTTGATCACGGAGCTTCCGAGCCTGATCGCAGATCCGAAACAGTTTCTGGCAACGTTGTCCAATGGATTTGTAGTATACGGCGGACTGATCGGCGGGATCCTTACCGGCTGGCTGTTCTGCCGGATCAAAAAGCTTTCTTTTTTGAAATATTTTGATCTGGTTATGCCGTCTATTGCACTGGCGCAGGCCTTCGGGCGTATCGGCTGTTTTTTGGCAGGCTGCTGCTACGGAAAAGAGACCAGCAGTGCATTTCATGTGATTTTTCCGGCAGAATGCCGGTTCGCACCGGGAGGGATCCCACTGATCCCGACTCAGCTTCTGTCCAGTGCCGGAGATTTCCTGAATTTTTTTGCACTGCTGTTCTGTGCGAAAAAGACAAAGTCCGACGGTCAGGTGGGCGGCTTTTATCTGATCTTTTACAGCATCGGCCGGTTTATTATCGAGTGCTTCCGGGATGATCCCAGAGGCGAGGTGGGAGTGCTTTCCACCTCACAGTTTATTGCGGTCTTTATGCTGATCGCAGGAATCGCGATTGTCGCTTACTGCGGAAAAAAGTATCCGAAGAAAGCAGAAGACAACGAAGCGGAAAAAAAGGAAGCAGAAGCATCGAATCAGGAAGCTTCTGTGCAGGAACAGGAACTTTCTGAACCTGAGAAGAAAGAGTAAACGAAAACGGAGGACTGGAGACATGAAAAAAACGGCAGCATGGGTATTAAGTCTGGTATTGGCGGCGTCTGTTCTGGCAGGCTGCGGAAAAAGCGCAGGGAAAGAGACAACGGCACCGGAGACTACGAAAGCAGCAGAAACGGAAACCGTAAAAGAGACTGAAACAGAAAAAGAAACGGAAACATCGGCGGCAGCCTCCCAGGCAGCGGACGATACGGTGATCCGTGTAGGCGGCTTAAAGGGTCCGACCACCATGGGAATGGTAAAGCTTCTGGATGATGCGGAGAACGGAGCTTCCGGTCTTTCCGTGGATTTTACCATGGCAGCCAGTGCAGATGAGCTGACTCCGAAGCTTCTTCAGGGAGAACTGGATATTCTGGCAGCACCGGCAAACCTGGCCTCGGTCTTGTATAATAAATCAGAGGGTAAGGTACAGTTTGCGGCTGTTAATACGCTTGGTGTACTTTACATTGTGGAAAAAGGAGAGGCGGGGATCACCTCCTTTGCCGATTTGAAGGGAAAGACGATCTATGCAACCGGTAAGGGCTCCACACCGGAGTATGCGCTTAATTATCTGCTGACCCGGAACGGTCTCGATCCGGAGAAGAATGTGGCCATTGAGTGGAAGAGTGAGCCGACCGAGGTGGTATCTCTTCTGGCAGGGCAGGAGAGCGGGATTGCAATGCTGCCTCAGCCCTTTGTAACCGTTGCAAAGGGACAGGTGGAAGGCCTGGAAGTGGCTCTGGATCTGACAAAGGAGTGGGAAGCGCTGGACAACACAAGCATGCTGATCACGGCCGGTCTTATTGTCCGGAAGGCCTTCGCAGAGGAGCAT
>CAKRJM010000075.1 GCA_934351765.1 uncultured Lachnospiraceae bacterium
GTATGGAGCTTCTTGGTGCGAAGGTGCACCCGGTTACCAGCGGCACCATGACGCTGAAGGATGCCGTCAACGAGGCCATGAGAGAGTGGACAAGACGGGTGGATGATACACTGTATGTGCTGGGTTCCGTTATGGGGCCTCATCCTTTTCCCATGATCGTCCGTGATTTCCAGAAGATCATCGGAAAAGAGATCAAGGCCCAGATACTGGAGAAGGAGGGACGTCTTCCTGATGCAGTGATTGCCTGCGTTGGCGGCGGCAGCAATGCCATGGGAGCGTTTTATGAGTTTATTCCCGATGAATCGGTGAAGCTGATCGGCTGTGAGGCAGCAGGCCTCGGTGTGGATAATCCCAAGAATGCGGCAACGGTGGCAAACGGAAGCGTTGGGATCTTCCATGGGATGAAATCGCTGTTCTGCCAGGATAAGTACGGACAGATCGCACCGGTGTATTCCATTTCTGCGGGTCTGGATTATCCGGGAATCGGGCCGGAGCATGCCATGTTAAACGAGACGGGACGTGCCCGGTATGTGCCCATCACGGATGAGGAGGCGGTAAGCGCCTTTGAATATCTTTCCAGAACCGAAGGTATTATTCCGGCTATCGAGAGTGCCCATGCTGTTGCATATGCAAGAAAGCTGGCGCCGGAAATGAGTAAGGATCAGATCATGGTTGTAAATATCTCCGGCCGCGGCGATAAGGATGTGGCTGCCATTGCAAGATACAGGGGGGTTGAACTTTATGAGTAGAATCGGAAACGCATTTAAAAACGGAAAAGCCTTTATTCCTTTTGTGACCGGCGGCGATCCCAGCCTGGATGTCACCGAACAGCTCATCTATGCCATGACAGAGGCAGGTGCAGACCTGATCGAGATCGGTGTTCCCTTTTCGGATCCGGTGGCAGAGGGCGTTGTGATCCAGGATGCCAATGAACGGGCGCTGGCTGCGGGATGTACTACAGACAAGCTTTTTGACTTGGTGGCGAAGGTGCGGAAAACCGTGGAGATTCCCATAGTATTTTTAACATATGTGAATCCTATTTATACCTATGGAAAAGAAGCCTTCCTGAAAAAGTGCCGGGAGTGTGGACTGGACGGCCTTATCGTACCGGATCTTCCGTATGAGGAAAAGGGAGAGATCCTTCCGGAATGTGAGAAATATGGCGTGGATCTGATCTCTCTGGTAGCGCCCACCTCTCATGAACGGGTAAAGATGATCGCCAGGGAAGCACAGGGATTCCTGTACTGTGTATCCTCTCTCGGTGTTACCGGCGTAAGAAGCGAGATCCGCACGGATATTGGCGAGATGGTGAGCCTGGCAAAGTCGGTTTCCGGCGTACCCTGCGCCGTAGGATTTGGAATTTCCACCCCGGAGCAGGCAAAGAAAATGGCGGAAGTTTCCGATGGAGCCATTGTGGGAAGCGCTATTGTGAAGATCGTGGCTGAGCATGGAGCAGATGCCGTCCCCTATGTGGCGGATTATGTGAAGCGCATGAAGGAAGCCGTCAGGGAAATCTAAAAGTTTTATGAAACGGACAGGAATGCTTGACGACATTGTAAAAACTGTGTAAAATTTCTGATTGAGAATGGAAAGGCAGGTCTTTTACAATGGAGAAAAAAATGCTTTTTGTCTTTAATCCGCAGTCCGGAAAGGCGCAGATCAAGACAAAGCTCATGGATATTTTAGATGTGTTTATCAAAGCCGGTTATCAGGTGGAGGTTCATGTGACTCAGCGTGCTCTTGATGCAAAGCGTGTCGTGGAAGAGCGGGGCGGTGAAATGGATCTTGTGGTCGGAAGCGGCGGTGACGGAACGTTGAATGAGGTGATCTCCGGGGTCATGGGAATGGAGAAAAAGCCGATGATCGGCTATATCCCGGCCGGAACCACCTGTGATTTTGCAGCTACCCACCGGATTCCGAGAGATATGGTAAAGGCAGCGGAAAATATCGTTCTGGGGACAGCCTGTCCCATTGATATCGGCAGATTTAATGAACGGTATTTCGATTATGTGGCTGCGTTCGGGGCCTTTATCGATGTTCCGTATAAGACACCGAGAGAATTAAAGGCGGTTCTCGGTCATCCGGCTTATATTATTGAGGGAGCCAAAAGCATCGGAGGCATTAAGGCACGTCATATCGTCATGGAGGCTGATGAGGAGCGCTATGAGGGGGATGTGCTGGTGGGCATGGTCAGCAATGCCAATCAGATCGCCGGCTTCAAGGGACTGAACGGAAAGCATGTGGGACTGGATGATGGGAAGTTTGAGGTGCTTCTGGTGGAAAATCCCCAGAATATCCTTCAGCTTCCCGATGTGATCACCAGTCTTCTGCAGAATGGTCACAAGTCCAGGCTGGTCCGTCATTTTTCAGCATCAAAGGTGAAGTTTCATTTTGCGGAACCGGTGGAATGGACGCTGGACGGCGAGTTTGGAGGAAAGCGGCAGGAAGTGGTGATTGAGAACTGCTGCAAGGCAGTTCAGATTATGAAAATGACCCATTCCCGCCCGAAAAAGACCGGAGCTGTCAAAAAAGGACAGGAAAATCCAGGAAAGTAAAAAAAGTGCTTTACATTTGCCGAAAAAGGTAGTATACTGATATTTCAACATGGGATATTTTGCGAAAGGACGATGGCAAGTGGAAAAAGCAGCGGAAAAAGCAAAATTTACAGAGCAGTTACAGAAACTTGTAGAACTTGGGAAGAATAAAAAGTCCACCCTCGATATGAATGACATCAACGACGCCTTTACGGGAGTCGAGCTGTCTGTGGAACAGATCGAGGATATTATCACCTATCTCGAAAGCAAGGGGATCGATGTCTTACGTGTAATGAATGATGAACTGGCCATTGATGATGACATGGTCCTGAGCACGGATGAAGACGGGTTTTCTCCTGAAGAGGAAGACGAAGAGGATATTGATTTAGACGCCATTGATCTTCTTGATGGTGTCGGAACGGAAGATCCGGTCAGAATGTATTTAAAAGAGATCGGAACAGTTCCGCTTCTGACGGCGGAAGAAGAATTAAAGCTGGCGAAGAGAAAGGCAGAGGGAGATCAGGTCGCAAAAGAGCGGCTGATCGAGGCAAACCTCCGTCTTGTGGTAAGTATCGCGAAGCGTTATACAGGCCGTGGGATGAGCTTTCTGGATCTTGTTCAGGAGGGCAATCTGGGCCTGATCAAGGGCGTTGAGAAATTCGATTATACAAAAGGGTATAAGCTGAGTACCTACGCGACCTGGTGGATCCGCCAGTCGGTAACGAGAGCGCTTGCTGATCAGGCGCGGACGATCCGTGTGCCGGTACATATGGTGGAGACCATCAATAAGATGTCCAAGATGCAGCGGAAGCTGACTCTGGAGTTGGGCTATGAGCCCTCGGTGTCAGAGCTGGCGGAGGCGCTGGACATGACGGAAGAAAAGGTTATGGAGATCATGCAGATCGCCAGAGAGCCTGCCTCCCTGGAAACTCCCATCGGGGAAGAGGATGATTCCAACCTGGGCGATTTCGTTGCGGACAGCAATGCGGTAACGCCAGAGGGCAATGTGGAATCGGTTATGCTCCGGGAGCATATTGATTCTCTTCTGGAGGATCTGAAGGAGCGGGAACGTCAGGTCATTGTACTCCGGTTTGGTCTGGAGGATGGTCATCCGAGAACTCTGGAGGAAGTCGGGAAGGAATTCAATGTAACAAGAGAGCGAATCCGCCAGATCGAGGCGAAAGCGCTCCGGAAGCTTCGAAATCCGGTTCGCAGCAAACGGATCCGTGATTTCCTGTAAAACGCGAAGTAAATGAAAAACGGGCTGTCTGCGAAAGCAGGCAGCCTTTGTAATTCAGGGAAAGGAGGAATCATGGCAGGGCAGAGAAATTATCAGAAAGAGCTGGACCGTTTGACGGAAAGCCTGGAACGGGAGGGGAAAAAGCCCCGTCTGTTTCTGCATAGCTGCTGTGCGCCCTGTTCCAGTTATGTCCTGGAATATTTGAGCAGGTATTTTTCCGTCACGGTATTTTATTATAATCCAAACATCAGCCCGGAGGAGGAATACCGGAAACGGGTGGAGGAACAGAAGCGTCTGATCCGTGCGTTTTCCTCTGAGATCGATGGCGCTCAGATCGACTTCCGGGAAGGGATTTATGATCCGGAGACCTTTTATGCCATGGCGAAAGGACTGGAAGACGTTCCGGAGGGCGGGGACCGCTGCTTCCAATGCTACGAGCTTCGGCTCCGGGAGGCTGCGAGTCTGGCAAAAGCGGGAGACTATGATTATTTCTGTACGACACTTTCCATCAGTCCTATGAAGAATGCGGAAAAGCTCATGGAAATCGGGGAACGGCTGGCAGAGGAATACGGTGTGTCCTATCTGCCGTCCAACTTTAAAAAGAAGAACGGTTATAAGCGTTCGGTTGAGCTGTCGGCTCAGTACGGCCTGTACCGGCAGGATTACTGCGGCTGCGTGTTTTCCAGGAGAGAGAGCGAGGCACGCCGGAGGGAGCGGGAGCGCATTGAAAAAAGTACAGAGGCCGGGTTAAAAAGTCTTTACACCGGCGAGGAAAAGCGATAAACTAATAATAGTGTCTTTTTCTATTTTATTTCACAGGAAATGAATAACAGAAGCACCAGAATGTGCCGAGGCACATGAATGAGGAAAATTATTTAGGAGGATGCAGCAAAATGAAAGTATTGATTGTAAACTGCGGAAGTTCTTCCCTGAAGTATCAGGTTATCGACTCCGAAAGCGAGCAGGTACTGGCAAAGGGTCTCTGTGAGAGAATCGGTATCGACGGCCGTCTGATCTATCAGCCCGCCGGTGGGGAAAAGGAAGTAACCGAAGCTCCCATGCCGTCTCATACCGAGGCGATCCAGATGGTTCTGGATGCTCTGGTAAACGAGAAGACCGGTATCTTAAAGTCTCTGGCAGAGGTAGATGCCATCGGACATCGTGTTCTGCACGGCGGCGCAAAGATCACAGAATCCTGTGTGATCAATGATGAAGTGCTGAAGGTGATCGAGGAGTGCTGTGACCTTGGACCGCTCCATAATCCCGCAAACTTAAAGGGAATCTATGCATGCCAGAAGCTGATGCCCGGCAAGCCCAACGTAGCAGTATTTGATACCGCTTTCCATCAGAGTATGCCCACCAAGGCATTTATGTATGGTATCCCCTATGAATATTATGAGAAGTACCATATCCGTAAATACGGTTTCCACGGAACCTCCCACAGCTTTGTTTCCAAGGAGACCATCAAGTTCCTGAACCTGGATCCCAATAACTCCAAGGTAATCGTATGCCACCTGGGCAACGGTTCTTCCATCAGTGCCGTTAAGGACAGCAAGTGCGTGGATACCAGCATGGGCTTAACTCCACTGGAGGGTCTTGTAATGGGAACCCGTTCCGGCGATATCGATCCTGCTGTTGTTGAGTATATCTGCAACAAAGAAGGCAAGACTGTCAGCGAAGTACTGAACATGCTCAACAAGAAGTCCGGTGTTTACGGTCTGACTAAGGGTCTGTCCAGCGATTTCCGTGATCTGGAAGCAGCTATGAGTGACGGAAACCAGCTTGCTGCTGATGCCATCGAAATCTTCTGCTACCGTGTAGCAAAGACCGTTGGTTCTTATGTAGCAGCCATGAACGGTGTAGATGCCATCGCATTTACCGCCGGAATCGGCGAGAACGCTCCTCTGATCCGTGAGAAGGTATGTGAGTATCTTGGATACCTCGGCATCAAGATCGATGCTTCCAAGAACAACTGCCGCGGTAAGGAAGTTGTAATTTCCACAGACGATTCTGCAAAGCTGGTAGCAGTTGTTCCTACCAACGAAGAGATCGCCATCATGAGAGAGACCGTTGCTCTGGTTTAAGCAATTGGTTTGACAGGAAGTAAAGAAGTAAATAAGAACGAATCCTGCGCACAGGATTCTCTGCCTGCGGCGGAGTGTGAAGAGATGATCTTTCACTTCGCCGCAGTGTGATTTATGGGCGAAAAAAGTCTTTTCAGGGCGGAGATCGTCTTAGAAAGACGAATGGATTGTATCAAAACAGATCTGTGATAAAATAAGAAAAATCTAACATTCATTTCTAACAATTCTATTCAATTCAAATGTTCCCGTCCATCTCATTTCCGGGAACAAAAACAGGAGGAAGTATGCAAAAACTGAAAACACGAAAAAAGCAGGGAACTCTTTGTCTTGCACTGATGCTGACGACTGTACTGCTGACCATGGCACTGGCAATCCGCGCCAGGGCGTATGGCGCGGTGTCTGATGTGACGGGGTATGCACCGGGAGGATGGAAGATTCATCACACAGACGGGCATATCCAGTCCAGTCCGCCGGGAATGATCTTTCTGGATGCGGATACAGGAGAATGGCTGTTTTGCCTGCAGCCCCATGTGGATCGGGTAGGCGGTCTGCACAGTACGAAAACGGATCTGGCGGATTATCTGGGAGACCGGGAACTGGCAAAGCGGCTTTCGCTGATTGCCTGCTTCAGTATGAATTCCGACTGGGGATATGATGGCTGGGCGGTAGGCCAGTCCATGATCTGGCAGCTTTTAACTCAGAGGAACGGAGAAACAGGAGAACAATATCTGATCACACCGGGAATCCCGAACCGGGAGGTGCTTCAAACGTATTATGACAGTGTGAATCAAAAGGTGGAGCAGTATCTGAAGGCGCCATCGTTTGATCACAGCACGATTACCGTGGAAGCGGGGCAGGCAGTCAGCATAACGGATGAAAACGGAGTATTACAGGATATGGAGATCGTGAAAACAGAGGGGCCGGCAACCGTTTCTCAAAACGGAAATCAACTGCGGATTGAAACCGGGGGAACGGAGGCTGCGGAAGCATCGGTACAGCTCAGAAAACCGCTGCCGGGCGGAACGATGGGGCAGAGCTTTGTTTATTCCGACGGAACACTTCAGGATCTGATGACCTGCGGCTTTTATGAACCGTTGTCTGCATCCCTCCGGATTACCATTACGCCGGCTGTGACCGAGGTATCGTTTTCCAAACAGGATCTGACCACCGGGGCAGAGCTTCCGGGAGCAGAGCTTCAGGTGTGTGATGAAACCGGAACCGTGATCGACCGGTGGATTTCCGGAGAGGAGCCACATCTGATCAGGGGACTGATTCTGGGAGAACGTTACACTATGACGGAGCTATCTGCGCCGGATGGCTATGTGACAGCGGAGCAGATCGCATTCACGGCAGAACGAAATATGGAGCCGGTGGTTATGAACGATCAGCGAACAAAAATAAAGATCTGGAAAGTGGATCAGGAAACGCAGAAACCGCTGGAGGGAGCAGCTATGCAGCTTTTGAATGAGGATGGGGATATACTGGATGAATGGATCTCCGGAGAGGAGCCGAAGCAGATCGAAACGCTGACGGTTGGGAAACGCTACCGGATCCACGAAGCTTCTGCGCCGGACGGGTATCTGCCCGCGGAGGATCAGTGGTTCACGGTTCCGGACTCAAAAGAAATCCTGGAGATACGGATGGAGGATCCCATCCGGGAAACCGAGACAACGGAAGAAACCGAAAGCACAGAGGAGACAGAAATACCGGAGGAAACAACACCGGTAGAAGAACCACCGGAAACAGAAGCCGAGACGGAGACTGTCGGACAGACGGAGCCGGAAACCACGAAGATCGTGCCTGAAACAGAAACGTCAAAGGGAATGGTGCCGGTGAAGAATGGAAGCACGAAAAAAGCGGTATCTACCGGGGATCGGATGCCGGCTGGCGTGTTCGGAACAATCTTTTTCGCTTCGGCAGTGCTTTTGGCAGTTTGCCGGATTTTGAAAAAGAGACAGTAGCAGGCTGGGGGCTGAAGAAGCTTTCGGGGATGATTATAAGCAGAAGAAAAAACGGAAATGCCGGGGAGGCATTTCCGTCAGAAGCATTCAGGTTAATGTTCAATCTTCAAGAAACAGTTTTTTGGCTTTTCGGTCTTTGCTCCGCACTCTGGCGGTTTTGACCGAGGCTTTTAAAAACTCGGGCTGGTAGACGAAAAAATAGAGAACGATCGTCAGGACGATGGCGCCCAGTCCGTCAACCACAGAGTGCTGTTTCAGGAAAACCGTGGACAGACAGATGGAAACGGCGATCACCGCTGATACCGGGCGGATCCATTTGTGGTCATTGGAGACAGCGCTGTTCCACCAAGCCAGATTTACACCAAGAGAAGCAAATACATGGATACTGGGGAATACATTAGTGGAAGTATCCGTTTTGTATAAAACGACGATCAGTTTTGAAAAAATATTTTTTTCCGGATTTACCGGCGGCCGCATGGTCTGTCCGTTAGGGAACAGAGTACAGATTGTCAGGCAGATGGTCATACCGATGAATAAAAGGGCGGTCATACGGTAAAATTCCTTTTTGGGCCGTTTGAACAGGAAATATGTAACAGAACCGGCCACATAGAGGAACCAGAACAGATAAGGGACGATGAAATATTCACAGAACGGGATCCTGTCATCCAGTGCAATGTGGATATTTGTAAACGGTGTTCCGATGGTTACATGGTGTTCCAGCCAGAGAAACCAGGGAAAATAAATAAATACATAGAGAAGAACCCAGCATTGGGGATATTTTTTGAAAAAGCCTTTGATTGCCTTCACGCAGTATCGCCTTCCTCCCGTAAGGGGTAACAAACTAAAATAACTTCGCCCCATTATAATACGTTTTTTGGGGGTTGGCAAGAGGATTAAAGGATTCTTAAAAAATATTTTACAGAGATTTCATCACAGGATCAGACGAAGCCTCTGCCTCTCACAGCGGACAGAGATTTCGGTCTGCGGAAAACAGGACTCTCCGTCTGCGTGGACCTCCAGCGGCTGATCGATCTGGAGCTGCGCTTCTTTACAGGTATAAGAGCGGACTCCGTTGCAGAGCGTATGCTTTCCGGACAGAGACGCCAGAAGGATCTTGGTAAGTCCCAGGCGGGAAACACCGGAAACAATACACAGATTCAGATACCCGTCATCAGGAATGGCCGCAGGGGCAAAGCGGAAACCGCCGCCCTCGAATTTCTGATTGTGAAAAGAAATAAAACGGATCCGGTGCAGCCGCATTTTCTTTATGCCGTCCAGAGTCAGAACACCATCTGCGCTTTTACAGAGAACGATCCGCTTGATTCCGATGAGCAGATATGCCAGTTTTCCGATGTGCAGCCGGTTTAAGGTGCCTTTCAGTTTAGTGGTAAACATATTTCGGCAGACATCGGCATCGAATCCGATCCCGGCACTGACAATGAAACGACGGTGGGACGGGTGTTCTTTCATATAGGTAAGGATCCCGTAGTCGATGTAGCGGCATTCTCCGCCGTCCAGAAGCCGGTTCAGAAGTTTTTCCGGTGTTTTGGTCAGCTTCATGCCGCGGGCAAAATCGTTTCCGGAACCGCAGGGGATATAGGCGAGGGAAACGGAATGGGAAAGAGAAAGTCCGTTGACGACCTCGTTTAACGTTCCGTCGCCGCCAAGGGCAACTAACACCTTTGCCCCGGGATCTTCAAAACGGGGGGAGGAGATTTCCGCCGCCAGTTCCGCCGCATGGCCGGTATGCTCTGTCAGATAAGCGCGGTAGGGGATTTGTTTCTGTTCCAGTTTTGTCTTTAATCGGTTCCAGATTTCCAGTCCCTTTCCGGAACGGGAATTCGGGTTTACAATAAAATAGTACATAATAGGGATCGCTC
>CAKRJM010000076.1 GCA_934351765.1 uncultured Lachnospiraceae bacterium
ATGACGGAAGCTCTTCCCTGGAATTTGTGGAGGCGGATATTCTTCGAATTACCGATGAGGAAGAGGCAAAAGCCAAGGAAGAAGAGACAACCGAGGCGGTGCCCCGTTATTGCTATGTAAGTACCGATACGCTTCAGGACGGTGATAATCTGGTGCTTCCGGATTCGAATACACGGTTCCAGGTGGGACAGAAAGAGAGTATTCCCGGTGTGTATAATATCAACCGCGGTTATGCCATGTTCAAATATGTAAAAATCCTGGATGAAAATAGTGAATACTGTGTGGTAAAGAAAAATGTTTCTTACAGCATCCGGACGTATGACCATATTGTTCTGAAAGCGGAGCTTGTATCGGATTCGGATATTCTACGATAGAATTCCATGAAAAAATCCGGATTATCGGTTGACAGGAACAAAAAAAACATTGATAATGGTAAAGGATTAAATATAGAAAGGCGGGTTTAACCCATGAGTATTATGAATAAATTTCTCGATGCGATGAAATTGAATGAAGATGACGAATACGATTATGACGATGATGATATGATGTATGATGACGAGGACGACTTCGAGGAGTCTCAGCCCAAGAAAAGTATTTTCCACCGGGAAAAGAAAGCAGCAGAATCGGAGGACGATATTCCCCAGGCAGCGCCCAGGTCATCCGCAAAGCCCAAGAGCCGTCCTTCCAATGTAGTTCCCATGCGTTCCGCAACAAGAGGCGGCATGGAGGTCTGCATGGTAAAGCCCAGCTCCATTGGTGATGCCAGAGAGATCTGTGATACCCTGCTCAGCGGACGGGCCGTTGTGATCAATATGGAAGGGATTCCTACGGAAACTGCACAGAAGATTATTGATTTCACCTGCGGTGCCTGCTATGCCATGAATGGAAATCTTCAGAAGATCTCCAGCTTTATCTTTATTGCAACACCTCAGGCCATCGAGCTCTCTGGAGATTTTGAGGATCTCATGGGCGGAAATGCTTCCTATACCGACTGACGGAGGAATACATGAATAAAGAAGAACAGGTATTTTTAAATCACCTGTCAGATCTGGCAAAGGTATGCTACGGGAGAGAGATCCCGGTTTATACAGATTTTTTGAACCTACATGAGCAAACGGTCTTTTTATCGGCATTGCCGGAGTTTTCCCATATCCGTGTCCATCTGGACGGCGGATATGAGGAGGCGGAACGAAAGGTCGTTTGCTTTCTTCCTGTTTATATGGAAACGCTTGACCGGGAGATGCTTCCCATCGTGCCGATCAAGATTTCTTCGTCGGCAGGAAAGTTTACTGAGACGGCTTCCCATCGTGATTATCTGGGGGCGATCTTGAACCTGGGAATTGACCGCAGTAAAATCGGAGATATTCTGGTTGGCGACGGGTATGCCTACGTGCTCTGCACAGCGCCTATGGCACAGTTTCTGATGGATTCCTTAACCAGTGTCCGCCATAATCCGGTGCACTGCGAGGCAGTGGCTTTTTCGGAGCTGGCCGGACAGATCTCGTTTACGGAGATCACCGGGTCAGTAGCATCTCTCCGACTGGATTCCTTCCTTGCCCTGGCAGTACGGATGTCGCGTTCGGCGGCGCTTTCCTGTGTCCGGGAGGAACGGGTCTATATAAACGGAAAGCTCTGTACCTCCCAGACGTACGAACCGAAGGTCGGAGATGTGATCTCGGTGCGCGGAGCAGGAAAGTTTATTTACGATGGAGTAATCTCCGGAACAAAAAAGGGGCGTCAGATGATCCGCCTCCGGAAATATAATTAGCGTGTCAAAAATCCGGAAGAAAAACCGGAACTGACGAAGCACGAAAACATGAAACGAAAAGAAAGGAAGACGCATAAAATGATACAGACAGAAGAACTGATGGTGCATCGGGACGGTCGTCCCATCTATCCGATCCGGTTATCTGCCTCCTTTGACGGGCTGAGAGAAGCCATGGAGCCCCTTGCTCTTTCCGGCAGAAAGATATGTGTGGTTTCAGACAGTCATGTGGCAGAGCTTTATATGGATGAGGTGTCCAGGTGCCTGGAGTCTCTTGCGGGGACAGTTGTTTCCTTTGTGTTTTCTGCCGGAGAGCAGCATAAAAACCTGGATACGGTAAGGGAGCTTTATGAAACGCTGATCCGGAATTCCTTCGACCGGAATGATGTGCTGGTGGCCCTCGGCGGCGGTGTGACCGGCGATCTGACCGGATTTGCAGCAGCCACTTATCTTCGCGGAATCCGCTTTGTCCAGATTCCCACGACCCTGCTTTCCCAGGTGGATTCCAGCATTGGCGGAAAGACCGGCGTGGATTTTGACTGCTATAAAAATATGGTCGGCGCCTTCTATATGCCGAAGCTGGTCTACATCAATGTGTCCGTACTGAAAACCCTGTCAGCGGAACAGTTTACTTCCGGCATGGGCGAGGTTGTCAAGCATGGCTGTATCCGGTCGGCTGCGTATTATCAGTGGCTTTCCGCCCATCGGGATGAGATCCGGAACCGGGAACTTCCGGCGCTTTTTGAAACCGTAAAGGGCAGCTGCCAGATCAAACGTGCTGTGGTTGAGGAAGACCCCACCGAGCAGGGAATCCGTGCATATTTAAATTTCGGCCATACCCTGGGGCATGCCATTGAAAAAGAAAAGAACTTTACCATGAGCCACGGTGCCTGTGTAGGCGCCGGCTGTGCAGCAGCAGCATGGATTTCGAAAAAACGCGGTCTGATTTCCGCAGAGGAGCTGGCACAGCTGGAGGAGCTTTTAAGCTTTTTCGGACTGCCGGTCCGTGTGGAAGACCTGGATATTGAAAAGATCTTAGATGCGGCAAAGCATGATAAAAAAATGGACTCCGGCGTAATTAAGTTCATTCTTCTGCATTCCATCGGCGAGGCATATATTGACCGTACCGTAACAGCTGAGGAAATGAAAGGTGCCCTTTTGTATCTGGCCGGAAGGGAGGACGCATGACAGAAACGAAGAAAAACTCCGGAACAACTCAGACCGGCTGCAAGGGGAAAATCCTGACCGGTTATCTGATCTTCAGTATTCTTCTGATCGTATTTGATCAGTGGACAAAGCATCTGGCTGTGGCAAAGCTCCGCGGAAAGGAAGCCTTTGTGCTGATCGATGGTGTGTTTGAGCTTTCCTATCTGGAAAACCGCGGCATGGCATGGGGATTGTTATCCGGCAGCCGGTGGCTGTTCTTGGCAGGAACTCTTGTGGTGCTGGTGCTGATCGTTTATGCGTTTCTCAAGGCTCCAGCAACCAGACGATACACGTTTCTTCGATTTGTTCTGGCTCTTGTGGCGGCTGGTGCGGTCGGAAATATGATCGACCGTATGTTCAACGGCTATGTGGTGGATTTCTTTTCCTTTGTCCTGATCAGCTTCCCCATCTTCAATGTGGCAGACTGCTATGTAGTTGTTGGTGGAATCCTGTTTATCCTTGTATTTCTGTTCTATTATAAAGAAGAAGAGCTTTCGGTACTTCTTCCCGGGCGGAGAGAAAAGCAGACGCATAAGGGAGAGGAACTCTGATGGCGGCCTATGAATATACGGTTCTTCCGGAGGAATCCGGCTGCCGGATTGACCGGTATCTGTCTGAGAAGCCCGAATTGCCCTCCAGAAGCTATTTACAGAAGCTCATCGAGGAAGAGAGCATCACAGTCAGAAAACGGGCTGTAAAGGGCAATTACAAGGTCAGAACGGGAGATGAGATCCAGGTGGTGATCCCGGAACCGAAGGAGCTTTCGGTGGAGGCGGAGCCCATGGATCTGGATATCGTTTATGAGGACGAGGATCTTCTGGTGGTCAATAAGCCCAAAGGCATGGTTGTCCATCCGGCGGCCGGCCATGAAAGCCATACGCTGGTCAATGGTCTTTTATATCACTGCCGCGGAAAGCTTTCCGGGATCAACGGGGTACTGCGCCCCGGAATTGTCCACCGGATCGACCGGGATACCACAGGGCTTTTACTGGTATGCAAAAACGATATGGCTCATGCCTCCATCGCGGAACAGCTTCGGGTCCATTCCATTACCCGCCGGTATCATGCCATTGTCCACGGAGAGCTTTCTTCGGACGGGACAATCGATGCACCTATCGGGCGAAATCCCAACGACCGGATGAAGATGGCCGTCAATCGGCAGAATGGCAAAGAAGCCATTACCCATTATCATGTTCTGGAGCCCTTAAAGAAATTTACCTATATCGAATGCCGCCTGGAAACCGGGCGCACCCACCAGATCCGGGTTCATATGGCTTCGATCCATCATCCGCTTCTGGGCGATACGGTCTACGGACCGGCGAAGCCGGCTTATCCTACCGAAGGGCAGACACTTCACGCCAGGGTTCTGGGCTTTGTTCATCCTCGGACCGGGGCTTACATGGAATTTGAAGCTCCCCTTCCGGAATATTTTAAGAAATTGTTGGTAAATCTGCACATATAGCTGTACTTTTCCTTAAAAATACAGTATAATATGAATAGATTATGGTACTGGTGAGACGATTTGTTTCATCAGAAGCGGCTGAGATGGTCCGAGACCTGATCTCAGCTGTTTTTGTTTTAATTTTATATTTGAGAGGAGCTGGATATTATGCACGGAAACCTGGTTATTACAATCGGAAGAGAATGCGGCAGCGGCGGAAGGTTCATCGGGCAGAAGCTGGCAAAGCGTCTTGGTGTGAAATGCTATGATAAAGAACTGCTTTCCCTGTCCGCAAAAAACAGCGGACTGTGTGAGGAGATCTTTGAACACCATGATGAAAAACCAACCAACAGCTTTTTATATTCCCTCGTCATGGACACGTATTCCATGAGTTACAATCCGTCCGGATTTGTGGATATGCCTCTGAATCAGAAGGTCTTTCTAGCGCAGTTTGATACCATCAAGCAGCTTGCAGAAAAGGAATCCTGTGTCATCGTCGGACGGTGTGCCGACTATGCACTGGCGGATTATCCCAATACGGTATCAGTGTTTACAACCGCAGCCTATGAGGACAAGGTTGAATATCTGAAGGAGCATTATCATATTGAACCGGGAAAGATCAAGGATTTTATTACAAAGACCGACAAGAAGCGTGCTTCCTATTATAATTATTATTCCAACAAAAAGTGGGGCGCATCCAAGAGCTATGATCTCTGTATCAACCGCAGTGCCGTTGGCTTTGACGGTGCCGTTGATGCAATCCTGAACTTTGTGGAACTGAAGAAAAAGAATCGGGAAGCTCAATAAAGGAGTATGACATGAAATATATTGAAGTCGGTACAACGGGGTTAAAGGCGTCGAATATCATTATGGGCTGTATGCGGCTCAAGGGAAAAACACCGAAGGAGGCGGACGCACTGGTAAAGAATGCCATGGAGTGCGGCGTCAACTATTTTGATCATGCCGATGTCTACGGCAGCGCCGGCCAGAGAGGAGAGTGCGAGGAGATCTTCGGAAAGATGCTGAAGCTTTCCGCACCGTCCCTCCGGGAAAAAATGATCATTCAGAGCAAATGCGGGATCATCAAAAGCGAGATCGGGGCGTATGATTTTTCCAAGGAACATATACTAAAGGCCGCAGATGGGATCCTGAGCCGTCTGGGAATCGAATATCTGGACTTTCTGCTTCTGCATCGTCCCGATGCCCTGATGGAGCCGGAGGAAGTGGCGGAGGCTTTTGAGACGCTTTATAATGCCGGAAAGGTTCGTCATTTCGGCGTCTCCAATCATCGTCCCCTGCAGGTAGAGCTTCTTCAGAAGTATGTACCCTTTAAGCTGCAGGTCAATCAGCTTCAGTTAAGCATCGACCACAGCCCCATGATCGATTCCGGCATCGCCGCCAATACGGACAGTGTGCAGGGCTATGATAAGGAGGGATCGGTACTGGAGTATTCCAGACTGCATGATATGACGATCCAGGCGTGGTCCCCGTTCCAGGTGAGCGGCCCGATCAGTTCTTCCTCTGCTCATATCTTCCTGGGGGATCGGGAGCATTTCGGAAAGCTCAATGAGGTTATTGACCGTCTGGCAGAAAAATATGACGTTACGAACACCGCCATTGCGGTTGCGTGGATTACCAGACACCCGGCCAATATCCAGGTGATCTGCGGTACCATGAATCCCAGCCGGATGAAAGAGGCCTGTGCCGGTTCGGATCTGCCGCTTACAAGAAGTGAATGGTATGAGTTGTATCAGGCTGCGGGAAAGAAGCTGCCGTAATAACTAAAAGAAATTTTATTTATGCACCGGTTACGCAGAAAGACCTGCGAGCCGGTGCATATTTTTTGGTTTCATAGGAAAGTTCGTCCTATGAAACCAAAAACGCTCCTTTATACAAAACCGGTCAATTATTTTACTGCGGCAGTGTTTTTGCCCCAGGGCCCCTTGCTGTAAAAAATCATAGACAGACAGGTTGCAATAGACCAGCCGATGGGCCATGCACACCAGATACCTACGGAGCTGTTCAGGATTTTAGAAAGAACAAATGCAAGAACCACACGGAGAACCAGGTCGGTAAAAGTTGCAATCATGAATTTCTTCATCATCTCTGCGCCACGGAGGATGCCATCGGCAACCAGCTTGGCAGAAACCACAAAGTAGAACGGTGCTACAATCCGCAGAAACAGAAGTCCGGTTCCGATTGCAGGGCCGGTGGGATCATCCATGAACAGGAGCAGAAAATATTTTCCTGCAAACAGATAGAGAAGCACCAGCGGAATACATAAGGTCCATACCAGCTTGAGACCAGCCTTGAAGCCCTGTTTTACACGCTCCAGCTTTGCTGCACCCATGTTCTGGGCAGTATAGTTGGAAACACCGTTTCCAAGAGTGGTAAAGGATGTGATCACCAGATTGTTTAACTTGATCGCAGCAGAATATCCGGCCATAACACTGGTTCCGAAACCGTTGATGATACTCTGGATCATAATATTGCCTACCGAGATAAAACTCTGCTGTAAGATACTGGGAATTGCAACAACCGAAATCTTTTTGAATATCGGCCAGGAAAACAGCGATGCCTTCCCTTCATGGGGAACTGTCTTTAAGCGCTTCAATACAAACAGGATTGCCAGCACACAGCTTACTCCCTGACAGATAAAGGTTGCCCAAGCTACACCGGCTACCCCCATATTGAACGCAGTCACAAAGAGAATATCCATTCCGATGTTGGAGGTAGAGGATACCGCCAGGAATAAGAACGGGGTTTTGGAATCACCAAGAGCTGAGAAGATACCGGTAGCGATATTATAGAAAAAGACAAACGGAAGCCCCCAGATATAAATATCCAAATAAAGCTGGGAATCACCGATGATCTCCGCCGGTGTATTGATCAGCTCCAGCAGCGCATGACAGCCGAGAATACCAAGCAGCATCAGCAGTGCACAGAGGATCGCGCTGGAAATCATCGTGGTATAAACAGCCGTTTTCATTTTTCCGTATTGTTTTGCTCCGAAGAACTGGGAGACAACAACGGACCATCCGATGTTGCAGCCAAACGCAAACGCAATGAAGATCAGAGTGATCTCATAGCCGTTTCCGACGGCGGCCAGAGCATTTTCACCAATAAATTTGCCGGCAACCAGGCTGTCGGCAATATTATAAAGCTGCTGGAAGATAATACTTCCAAACAATGGAAGACAGAAGCGCCAGAGGACGGATTCCGGCTTTCCTACAGTCAGATCCTTATTCATGCTTAAACACGCTCCTTCATACTCGTTACTAACAGATCCACACAACCGTCAATGCCATAGGAACTGCTGGAAAACATTATGTCATAGCTTTCCGGTTTTCCCCACTGGGTTTCCGAATAGAAATCGAAATACTGCCGGCGCATACGGTCGATCTGTTTCATCCTCTTTTCGGCATCCCTGCGGTCCAGGCTGTTTCGATCCATGATCCTGGAAAGCTTCTGTTCCGGATCCGCATAAATAAAGACCGATAAGACCTTGTCCGCTCCAAGCGAATCACGCAGAAGCGAGGAAGCACAGCGTCCGATAATCACACAGGAACCTTTTGCAGCCAGTTCCTCGATCACACGGCGTTCCGCATCAAAGGTGATCTGGCTTTCGGAATAGAACGCGTTCTGGATGCCTGCGGAGTCCACAAAGACATCACCGGTCAGAAACCGGTCATGGTTGACTGGTTTTTCATCTTCATCCTTTAAAAGAGAGTAGGAGAGATGAGATTCCTCTGCCGTCTTTTTCAAAATTAATTTGTCATAACAGGGAATATCCAGCGCCGCTGCAAGTCGTTCACCGATCTCACGGCCGCCGCTTCCATATTCCCGTCCAATACAGATTACTGTCTTTTTCATCTTGGATTCCTCTTTTCCATGATAGATATGGAGTTCTTTTTACACCGAAGTTATTATAGCGGGAAAGTAAAAAAATGGGAAACACATATTTTAAATGTTTGATATGTCAATTTGACATGGTAAGATAATCGGTTCACATAAATGCCTTATATGAATGCCTTACATGAATGTCTTAGCTGAAATGCAGATTTTTATAACCGAAAGCTCTTTCTGGCCATATTTATTCGTTAAAGTTGAGTTTTGCGAATAAATAGAATAATGCCAAGAACATACTCTCTCAGGGGAAATGTGCCGGTTGGCTGGCCCGGGTGGGCCGCGAAAGGAAATTTAAAACATTTATTTATGGGTTTAGTTATGTTATACTATATTCTGTTTAGAAAAATCTAGACTTGTTTACGAAAATCTAAAGCTGTTTGGGAACACCTAAATTTATTAACGATTTCATACATAAAGGACTACTCACTATGGAACTTCAAAAATTATTAAGCTACACCCGCCGGGCGGTCGATGATTACCGAATGATCGAGTCCGGTGATAAAATCGCCGTTGGAATTTCCGGAGGCAAGGACAGTTTAACCTTATTATACGCGCTTCATGGACTGCAGCGTTTTTATCCGAAGCCGTTTTCCATTGAAGCCATCAGCATCGCTGTATTCCCGGATATGGAGCTATCTCCGGTAAAGAAATTGTGTAAAGAGCTTGATGTTCCCTACACGATCGTTTCCACGCAGATCGGTGAAATTGTATTTGATGTGCGGAAAGAATCGAATCCCTGTTCGCTGTGTGCGAAAATGCGGAAAGGTGCGTTCAATGACAAAGCCAAGGAACTTGGCTGCAATAAAATTGCTTATGCCCATCATAAGGATGACATTGTGGAGACGATGTTAATGTCCCTGATCTATGAGGGAAGATTTCACTCGTTCTCTCCTGTCACTCATCTGGACCGCATGGACTTGACTGTGATCCGGCCGCTTCTTTATGTACCGGAGGCGGATATCATCGGCTTCAAAAATAAATTTCATCTTCCGGTCTGTAAAAATCCATGTCCGGCGGACGGCCATACCCGGAGGGAATATGTGAAAAATCTGGTACGTACCTTGACGAAAGAAAATC
>CAKRJM010000077.1 GCA_934351765.1 uncultured Lachnospiraceae bacterium
CCTGGGCATTAAGAGCCCCGTCATCAATCTCGCCGTAGCCGCCGTCCTGAACCGCAAGCAGTGCCGCAGCACCCTTTAAATGTGCCTGGTAAACCGGGTAGTTGATCCACCACTCGTCCCGCTGGTTGATGTCCGCCAGCACCAGCTTTCCCGTCACATCCAGTCCGTCATAATCCGCTTCTGTGCCTTTTCCGGCGTAAACCAGCGAAAACTCCTGAAAACCGTCTGTCACCATGGTGGTCTGATAAGCCCCCAGCTCCAGCTTCCGCTCCGTTCCGTCCTCCGCCTTATAGGACAGCACTGCCCGCTTAAACTCCCAGCCGTCCACGGTCACCGCGTCCTTCTGCACCTGCGTAAGACCGATCCGCCGCATTTCCTGTGCCAGAAACTCCCCGGTTTCAAACTCCGCCCGCGATCCTGCACTCCGATAGCCCAGAACCTCGTTGCATTTAAACTGCTCCATCTCCTTTGCCAGCCGGCAGGAATACTCCGTGTCCAGCCGCCGCAGGATCTCCTCCTGTATCTTCATCTTCTGCCTCCGTAATTGAAAGCACTGCACTTATGCGGTGCAGGCTTCCTCGTTGTTTTAGCATAGCACTTTTACTTGCCGAATCCAAGAGAAAGAAGTAAAATAGGGATAACGATTTGATAAGGAGGATATTCTCATGATTAAAAACAGAAAAATGGGTCATATCGGTCTGGCCACCAATGATGTGGAAAAGGACGCACAGTGGTACATCGATGTACTCGGCTTTGAGGTTGCCGGAAAGTTCAAGGGCGACGACGGCACCAACGTTTATTTTTTAAAGAATGATGATGTGATGTATGAAATGTTCCAGGCAAATCCGCTTCTCCCCGAAGCTGCTGCCGGAAAGATCGATCATTACAGCTTTGATTCTCAGGACATCGAGGCCGACTACAAGTTCTGTGTAGAGCAGGGCTATACCATCACCACCGACGGCATCGAAGGAATCCCCCAGTTCTGGGCAAACGGCGTCCGTTACTTCAAAATCGCCAGCCCCACCGGCGAACAGCTGGAATTCTGCCAGGTGCTGTAGGCGCTGCAGGGTTCAAAACAGGTTTCACCCAGCATTTAAACACGTGAATCGTATGGAATTCACCTGCATATCGCAGATACGACAAAACAGACTGTCCCATGGCTCATCACCATGAAAGACAGTCTGTTTTTTCTGATACCAGGGATCCCACGTGAAAGATCTGACGCAGGCTTATATGCTTTCCTACCGAAAACTGATCCCGATCCCATACGCTCCCGGCCCCACATGACAGCCGATGCTCACCGACAGAGGATTGTAGTAAACATCTGCCTGGGGAAATGCCTCTGCCACAGCGCTTCGCCAGATCTCCGCTTCTTCCTTTGTCAGCCCGGCCCCTGCGGCGCCGATCCGAAGCTTTGCCGGATCTTCGTCAGCAAATCGCTTTTCATAATCATTTCGGATAGCATCGATCATCTTCTCCCGGCATTTTTTCATGCTGCGTGCCTTTGCAAAGGAATCCAGCCGTTCCCCCTGAATGGTCAGGATCGGTTTGATGTTCAGAACCGAGCCAAGCATGGCAGCCGCCGGTGTGATCCTTCCTCCCCGTTTCAGATAAATCAGCGTATCAACGGAAATATAAATACTGGAATTATAGGCATCCTGCTCCAGTGCTTCCTGAATCTCCTTTGCCGACCGGCCCTGATCCGCCAGATCTGCCGCCATGAACACCGACTCCCGCATGGTTACAGAGATCCTGTGGTTATCTGCCACCTGCACCCGCCCGTCATAATCCTCCGCAAGCCCCTGAGCCACGCTGCAGGAATGGCTGAGACCGCTGGACATGGGAATATAGATCAGCTCCTCATGCTCCGAAAGTGCCTTATCCCACAGCTCCATCACATCTCCGGGAGACGGCATGGAGGTCGAAACCTTCCGGTCTCCGGTCAGCGCCGCATAAAACTGTTCCTCTGTGATACTCTGTCCCTCAAAATAGCTTTCTCCGTCGATGATCACCGGCATGGGAATCAGATAGATTCCACGCGCGGCCGCTTCCTCTCCGGTAATCCCGCTGTTTGTGTCTGTAACCACTGCTGTTTTCATCCGCAACCTTCCTTATCGTTCAAACTGCACCGGACTTCATGAAACAAATCCCGCGCCTTGCCATTCTCTGTTTCTTCTTTTATAATTAGAAAAGAGCTTCCCACTCTAATGTTACAGATTGTAACATTTTTACAGGCTTATTTCAATCAGAAATTTCAAACTGTTACAATATCAGAATCATTGTTTCAGAAAGGACACTCATGGACCAGAAGAAGAAATCCGCCTCCGGCCGCTTTGCCAGAGAATGTATCGTTGACGCGCTGCTTGTTCTGACAAAAGAAAAGCCCTTATCTGCCATCACGGTCTCAGAGCTTTGTGACCGTGCCGGGGTCTCCCGCATGACCTTCTACCGGAACTATGCCTCCAAGGAAGAGGTGTTTTCCTCCCGCCTGCTGGAGCTTCTGGAGGAATATGGAAAAGAGGAAACAGAAGATCAGCGGAACGGAAATTACTTTGACAAAAACCATATGATCCACTGCTTCCAGTACTGGTTCCGCTATCGGGATTTCTTTGACAGCCTGATCCACTGTGGGTTCGGAAACATTTTCATCGAATATCTCATGCGGTTTATTTTAAAAAAATGGAGCTATGAAACAGAACAGGAACGTCTTCACCTGATCTCCTTCACCGGCTCCATCATCAGTCTTTATATTGCCTGGGCAGACGGCGGTTACCGGGAATCCATCGAGGATCTTGCCTCCGTCCTGGATGAGCTCTACCGCTAGCCCCCTTCTTTTTGTATCATGATCGGCCTCCCCGGTTATTCCAGGCTATGGTTATCCCCGGAATCCGCAGATTTTTTCTGCGATCATACGGTAGGCCGGCGTTTCCACGCCAAAGCGCTCACCCATGCGGACCACCTCCGAAATCAGTCCGTCTGCTTCGGTCGCTCCGCCCTTTTTCAGATCCTTCTGCAGGGATGCTGTACACTCATCATCCAGCCCGCTCATAATCGTCATATTTGTTTTCACAATATCCACCGGGAACGGAATCCCCATGGCGCACGCCAGCGCATCAATTTCTTTCACGCAGAGGATAAACAATGCTCTCGCTTCCCCATCCTGTTTATAATCTCCCGCGCTCCAGTCCCCATACGCTCCTGCTGCCGCCATCGGCGATACAAAAGAAAATTTCTGAAGCGTATCACGCTGCACCTGATCCGTAAAGATGGGCGTAATTCCCGAATCCCGGAGATCCTGCTCCACCTGCTTTAACACCGGGCTTGTCACATCTCCATCCAGCCGCCCGTAAACAATCCGGAAAATATCTCCGTTCTGCCGGATCATTCCCGGCTCCTCAATGGCCGCCGCCACATAGATACAGCCATTTAACACGGTCAGCTCCGGAAGCTTCCTCTGCATCTGTTCCCCGGTACCGTAAATGTTTAAAATAGGGATCACAACTGTCTCTTTGTGAGACGCCCGCCTGATACAGTCATACACACTGTCCAGTGAATACCCCTTCACGCAGACAAAGATAATATCTGCTTTCCCGCCGCACTCCAGGTATTCCTGCTCCGTCACCGCATGAACCGGAGCCGTCCACTGCTCATGGGGCTTTCGGATCTCCAGTCCCTGTTTCTTCATCGCCTCCAGATGCGCTCCACGTGCGATCACTACGGTATGCTTCCCGCCCCGCGTCAGATATGCCGCAATGCAGCCGCCGGTTCCTCCGGCCCCGATCACCAGATAGTTCAGTTCCTTTTTCATAATGCAGTTCTCCCTTTGATGCCCTTATCAATTCTTCTCCATACCAGAACGTATGCGATCAGAACCGCTGCCCCCGTTACAAACCAGGAAATCGGATATACATTAAACAGCATATCCAGCGTATGATACCGCGGGCAGACTGTGTAAATCCAGATTAAACGAAGTACACAGGTTCCAAACACAGTCAAAATGGCCGGCGTCATGGAACATCCCACACCTCGCAGTGCCGAGCCGCTAATTTCATAGGTATTGATGAGAATATACAGCGGCATAATATGAAGGATCCTCACATACGCAAACTCTGCCACTGCCTGTTGTCCCGTAAACAATGCCACAAACGGCACACGCCCAAAAATAAATGCAAGGCTCATAAGCGCTGTAATGATCATGCTGGAAGCCATTGTCAGACGAAATACCTTCTTGCAGCGATCCTTGAAGCCGGCTCCGAAATTCTGGCTGATGAAGGTCACTGCTGCTTGGTTAAACGCAGTAATCATGTAATAGGTATAATATTCGCAGTTGATTCCGACCGCAGAGCCTGCCACCGCATCAGATCCAAATCCGTTCAGTGATGCCTGAATAAAGACATTGGCGACAGAAAATACCATATTCTGCAGTCCGGCCGGAACTCCGATCTGAAGCATAAGCACCAGCTCCTGCTTCTTTATCGACAGTTTCTTCGGCTCCAGACGGATTGCTCCGGTCTCATGGGTCAGAAAATACCATACCATTCCCGCACTGACCACATTGGAGAGCACCGTCGGAATCGCTACACCCTCCACTCCCATCTTGAATCCGATCACCAGGACCAGGTTCAGAATCGCATTGATGATGCCGGAAAGCACCAGACAATACAGCGGACGTCTGGTATCACCGATACTCCGAAGAACCGCTGCGCCAAAATTATATACCATAATAAACGGCATGCCCACAAAATAAATCCGCAGATACAGAACTGCATACTCCAAAACATCTGCCGGTGTATCCATAAGCTCCAGGATTGGCCTTGCAATGAACATTCCCAGGACCATCATAATCACACCACAGATAAGTGCCAGAAGAATTGAGGTATGTACTGCGTCATGGATCCGGTCAGTCTTTTTCTGACCAATGTAATTGGCAATCACCACATTGGTTCCCACCGAGATACCTACAAACAGATTGATCATCAGGTTGACAACCGGCCCGTTACAGCCTACCGCCGCCTGCGCCTGACTGCTGGCAAACCGGCCGACCACAGCCACATCCACCGAATTGAACAGCTGCTGTAAGATACTGCTGGCTGCCAGTGGCAGCGCAAACAGTAAAATCTTATCCAACAGGCTGCCATGCAGCATATCTACCTGCTTCCTTTTCTTTTTCCCTTCCATTTACTCCATTCCTTTCTGTTTCACGGCACCGGATAACCGGTGCCGCAGCGCGCTTTGAACCGTACGTCCACGCGCAGAGTTTTCTGTCCGGCTGTCAATCTTATCATCGGAATTGTACTCCAAAACGACCATAATCATGAACAATTACTTTGACCGATAACCAATAACGATATAATCCATATCTTTGAACATTCACAGAACAAATAATGTCATCTTTTTCATTTACAGCCCGACACGGAAAACGTTTCTTTTAAATCTCCACCTCAAACAAAACGGTCTGATTGTACTGATCCAGTGCCATCTGCATTTCCAGAATCTTTCCGGCAATCCGCTCATAATCTGTTTTCACCTGCTCCAGATCATAATTGATATAGCGATACTCCGGCACTGCGTTTCCGGAACCATACATCCGCTGTCCCTCCCGTTCTTTGGGCAGCCGTTTTCTCATGCGGTCCAGCACTGTCTTTCTACGGTTAAGCTGTGCCATGCGGACAAGGATCTGATCCACGCTCATGGTCTGTCCGTCCACTGAAATCGCTGCATTGGCATTGGAGACGTTCAGTGCATGTTTGATTTTACAGATTGTTTCATCAAGCTCTTCGATCTTTGTCGATACCTCCGCATAATCATATTCCGGAATCACCGGTTCTTCTCCTACTGCCGCCACATATGTGCTGGACAACTCTTCTTTTTCCACCCAGTAGCTTTTTTCATCCTCCAGGCTTCTTAACATCTTATTTGCACAGGCTGATGTTATACTTTTCATTGTATATTTCCTCCCTAATCAATCCCGCTCATAGTTTTCGGTTCTGTAAAATGCTCTCCTCATATCCTCCGGCAATTCTTCCGTAAATTCCATCTGCCTCCCGGTAATGGGATGTATAAACGACAGTCTGTATGAATGGAGGGCCTGCCGGCTGATCCGTTCCATATCGGGATTATACAGATAATCTCCGATCAGCGGATAGCCCAGATACTTCATATGGATACGGATCTGATGGGTACGGCCAGTCTCCAGCACCAGTGCAGCCAGGCTGTATCCGTTCTTTTCTTCCACAATGCGGTAGTGGGTCACAGCCCGCTCACCATGCTGAAGATCCACCTCCCGCTCAATGATGGAGCCCGGTTTTCTGGACAGAGGCGCATCGATGGTTCCCTCCGGCGGCTCCACATGTCCCCGGACAATGGCACGGTATTCCCGGCGGATCTCCTTATTCTTTGTCATCTGCGCCAGAATACAGGAGCTCAGCATATTTTTCGCCACGAGCGTAAGGCCGGAGGTATCGCGGTCCAGCCGGTTGGTACAGCGGAACACAAAGGGTTCTTCCCGCTCTTCGTAATACCAGGCGAGGGCATTGGCCAAAGAGTTGGTATAATTATTCATGGAGGGATGAGTCGGCATTCCGGCGGGCTTATTGACCACCAGAAGATCCTCATCCTCATAAACAATATCCAGGGGCAGCTTCACCGGAACGATTTTCTCGGAGCAGTGCTCCTCCGAAAGAAGGATCCGAAGCCGGTCTCCCGCTGTCAGGCGCTGGTTCAGATAATGAGCCTCACCGTTTACTCTGGCGCCGCCGGGTGTCTGCTTGATCCGTGCCAGACACTGGCGGGAATATCCCTTTCTTCTTAAAAACTGCTCGATCCGCAGGCCGTCTGCCTCATGATCTGCCAAATACTCCAGAATCCGTTCCACCTGTGCTTCCTCTCTGTAAAATTGCCTGCTCCACTGTGTACTCCCCGGCTAATCCCGGTTTTCTCCCCATCGGAGCTGTTCAATGGCTTTCGCAGTTTCGCCGGAAACCGTATCGAATAAATAGGACTTCCCACCGGTACGCTTCTCCATGCAGATCTGGCGGATCTCCACATTGGCAGCTTCCACCTCCGTCCGGAAATCGCGCGCCGACAGACGCCTTGCACCCTGTCCCATGATGATGACCTGCTCCAGTCCATCGGAGGTTGCCACCGTTACCTGATAATTTCTTCCGATCTCATGGACGGTCTTTTCGATGTACTGGTCAGCGGTTTCCGCCTCCTTTGTGAACACCACATGGATGTTATGATAGCGGTAGATCTCGCCGACGCCGCCCTCCACCTTATAGGCATCAAATACCAGGATTACCTCCTGCTTCCGGAAGCCCTGATAGCCGGAGAGAATGTCCATCAGCTTTCCCCTTGCCGCACCGATGTCTGCCGCTGCCAGCTCAGAAAGCTCCTCCCAGGCAAAAATAATATTATAGCCGTCCACAAGAAGATACTCCTTTTCCGGCTTTCTGTTTTTCAGCTTTCTGCTGTCCGCACCTCTGTTTCCGCCTGAACTGCTTCCCGCTCCGGACGCGCTTCTGCTTTCGGATGAGCCGGTTTCTGAATCGGCACTGACCTTCGGTGCCCGGTAAACCGTCCGTTCAAAGCCGCTGCGCTTCCGCTCCACCCGTCCATAGGTTCGGGCGAAGATCTCCTCCAGCTCCTTGTCCTCAGCCCGGCTTGCCATATAATCCAGCCCGCCCCGGACGTTTTCCTGTACGTTCACAGCGCTTTGCATCCTACTAACCGCCCCGGCTGCTCCGTCATATCCGTTCGCTTCCAGCCTCTGGTTCTGCAGCTTTTCCTGCTTCAGATAAGGCTCCAGGTGCATATGGGAAAAAACCTCGTCCCAGGGCACCGCATAGCCTGCCCCGTGCGTGCAGAATACCGAGCCGGTAGGATTCCGAAGATCAGCCTCCGGATCATACGCAGCTTCCAGGATCACATCCTCCGGATTATGGCAGGGCTCATAGCCCTTCAGCAGACAGGACAGCCGTCCCTTTCCGTGGGAATATGCCGTCACCTCCGTCTGATAGCCTCTCATGCAGACCACCGGCGCTGTTCCCGCGATCACTGCTGTGTCGCCAAGCTGGTCCGGTGTCTGAAAGGATCCGTGCATTCTCTGGAGATCTGTCAGTGCCCGTCCCACATTCTCCGTGGGGATTTCCAGGCGGAACTCATACACCGGCTCCAGCAGAACACTTTCTGCCTGCATCAGCCCCTGGCGTACTGCCCGGTACGTAGCCTGGCGGAAATCGCCGCCCTCCGTATGCTTCACATGGGCGCGTCCCGCCACCAGTGTCAGCTTCACATCGGTCAGCTCCGCTCCCATCAGAACGCCGCGATGCTTTTTCTCCTCCAGATGAGTCAGGACCAGCCGCTGCCAGTTCTTTCCCAGGATCTCCTCCCGGCAGTCTGATGCGATCTGGATCCCGCTCCCCGGCTCCCCGGGCTCAAGCAGAAGATGAACCTCCGCATAATGGCGCAGCGGCTCAAAATGGCCGACGCCCTCCACAGTATTTTTAATGGTCTCCTTATAAACAATCTGTCCGGCACCAAACTCCACATCCATACCGAACCGTTCTTTAATAAGACTTTTCAGGATCTCGATCTGAACCTCTCCCATGATCTGAGCATGGATCTCGCCGAGTTCTTCCACCCAGACAAGGGACAGAAGAGGCTCCTCCTCCTCCAGCTGACTCAGCTTCAAAAATGCCTGGCGGGCGTCCGTCCCCGCAGGCGGAATCAGCCGATAGCTGAGCACCGGCTCCAGAATCGGGACCTCTGAAGCATGCTCAAAGCCCAGCCCCTCCCCGGAATATGTCTGATCAAGACCGGTGACCGCACAGATCTGCCCGGCAGCCACCTCCTTCACCGTGGTATAGCCGGCTCCCGAATAGATCCGGAGCTGGTCGGCCTTGGCCTCCCAGTTCTCCGCCTCCTCATGCCTGATAACACTCCCCGAAAGAAGCTGCTTGACCTTCAGGCAGCCTCCCGTTACCTTTAAATGCGTCAGTCTCGTTCCCTGGCTGTCACGGGAAATCTTGTAGACCCGCGCACCGAACTTCTCCGGGTACTCCCGGCATCTGGTATAACGGGAAAATCCTCCGAGAAAGGCCGTGATCCCGGTCATTTTAAGCGCCGATCCGAAATAACAGGGAAACACCTTCCGCTCGCTGATCATGGAAACAAGCTGCTCCTCCGTGACCTCTCCTGTGGCCAGATACGACTCCAGCACCGCCTCGTCGCACATGGCCAGCGTTTCCTTTGTCTCTTCATTTTCCAGCCCCTGCCCGAAATCCACACAGCGGTCATCCAGCTTCTGGCGCAGCTCCAGCAATAATCGTCTCCTGTCGGTTCCGCGCTGATCCATTTTATTGACAAACAGAAATAC
>CAKRJM010000078.1 GCA_934351765.1 uncultured Lachnospiraceae bacterium
GCTTTTGTCTCCCCGAACGGATCCAGTGTCAATACCGTTTTTGTCTGAACTTCATTCATTTCCATGGCCATCCTCCCCAATTTCGCTATTTTATTTCTGTTAAGCTTCCATGCTTTCCGCAACTGTTTCTGCGTTCACAGATATGCTTTATCATATCACGGTTTCGCGCTCCCGCCAAGAACCGTGCCTTCATTTTATGTTCCTTTTACATCTGTTTTTTATCGATCTGCCCACCGGAAAGCCCCTCCTGGGCAAGCAGGGTCTTCAATACCGAAATATCTGTGGACACATCCCAGGCAGTCTCCTGGAACATGCTGTCAAACAGGCGCTCAAATGCCTCGTTTAATGTATCCAGCGTATCCTCGATCTCCTTTTTGGAGGTGGTGATATTCTCTCCCTGAACCGGCTGGCCGTCCAGCTCCTGATATGCCTCCAGAAGCTTTACTGTCGTCGGCAGATAATAATCCATCATCTTCCGCAGGTCCGGAATGTTCTCCGGATGGCGCTCCACACGGTCAAAGATCTTTGAAATGATAGTCTCCATCTGGAAGATCTTTGCAGAGATCTCCTCGCCCGGTATTGCATCATTGCAGGCCCGGATCCGCTTCACATACACCTTTCCCCGCCGGATCGTCTCCTCGGCCTCCGGGCTCAGCTTCGGCCTGCTCTCCTCCATAACGGCGGCCTGCTTTTTTGCCGCCTCCTCTTCACTTTTCTGACGGCTGGCCTGCTCCATGGTCTGGCGATACTGCCGGTAGGTGGCATCATCGGTGATCAGGCAGGTTTCCTCATCGTCAATATGCCCCTGGGGAAACCATCCCCTGGCGATCATCTTTTTCAGATCCTTTGTGACATAAGCCGTGTTCTTTCCGATACTGTTTGCCAGCTCCTTCAGCTCACAGTAGGTCTTTCCGCGGAGCCTTGCCGCATAGCGTTTAAAGCGCTTCACCAGAGAATATTTTCCGATTCCCATTTTAAGCAGCACCAGTCCTGCGGCAAAAAGAGGCAGGATACAGATCAGTCCGGTCAGGACGCCCTTACTGAGTCCCCAGACGCCCAGTGCTGCCAGAAGTCCCACAACCGCCATGGCCGTCCCGCCCGCAAGTACTCCGCCGCAGATGGACAGGGCAATTCCGCCCGCCATGGTATGATTGATCTGCACAGGAAACGATGTTTTCTGTACTGCCGGACGGTGATCAGAACGCTGGCTCTGTACCCCGGCTGCATTTCTGACGTTCTGAGAGGAGCTGCTCCAGCTTCTGGTACTTGTCCTGCTGCAGCTCTGCCAGTTGCCGCCCCGCATGGTTCCGTCGGTCTTTACCGCCCGTCCGTACACGCTTTCATCGCTCTTTCTTGCACGCCCCTGGGAATCAGAGTATTCCGTCTTTACCGTTCTTGCACGCCAGCTTTTCGTCTCACTGCCCGAAGCCTCATCGGCGGAATTCTCTTTATTTCCACTGACTGCCGCCATAGCCTGGTCGATGGTGCTCCGGATATTCTGGTTCAGCTTCTGGAAATCACCGCAGTTTACGGCGTCCTGCACCATATCCTTGATATTATTCCCCAGATTCTGCCATTCCTCGTTCATCCGCGGCCTCCTCCATTTCCTGCTCCGGCTCTGTAAGGTGCTCGATCAGTGTCCAGATCTCCTCCCGTCCCTGCTTTGTCTCGGCGGAGAACGGGATCACCGTCACATCAGCTCCGATCCCCAGACCGGTCCGTACCGCCTTGATCTGCTTCTGGATCTGGCTGCGCTTGATCTTATCTAACTTGGTGGCAATGATCACCGGCCGGTAACCGTTATGAACCACCCAGTCATACATCTGCTTATCATTGGCTGACGGCTCGTGGCGGATATCCACCAGCAGGAACACACACCGGAGCTGTCTGGATTTTTTCAGATAGTTTTCAATCATACGCCCCCACTTTTCCTTTTCCGCCTGGGATACCTTCGCATATCCGTAGCCCGGCAGATCGACGTAGTACAGGGCGTCGTTGATGTTATAAAAATTAATGGTCTGGGTCTTTCCCGGCTGCGCCGAGGTCCTGGCATACGCCTTTCGGTTCATCAGCGCGTTGATCAGAGACGATTTTCCCACATTGGATTTTCCTGCAAAGGCGATCTCCGGCTTGTCATTTTCCGGCAGACGGCTGGTCACGCCGCAGACCGTTTCCAGATTTACACTTCTGATTATCATTTTCTCTGCCTCCCGGCTCTCTCACTGCGAAGACCGGCTCCATCGGCCGGAACGCATTCCTTTTATGTTATGCGCCCGGCATCGGACTCCTCCGGAATCTCCCGATTACACAAGCGCTGCCTTCAATACCTGTTCCATGTTTTCCACATACCGGATCTCCATGCCGTCCAGGATCTCCCTGGAAAGCTCCTGTACATTCGGTTCGTTCGTCTCCGGCACTAAAACCGTATGGATGTCCGCCATCTTTGCCGCCAGAAGCTTTTCCTTCAGGCCGCCGATGGGAAGGACCCGGCCGCGCAGCGTCACCTCACCGGTCATGGCAAGATCCGCCTTGACCTTCTTTCCGGTCACCGCCGACATCATCGCCGTTGCCATGGTGATCCCGGCGGAAGGGCCGTCCTTGGGAACAGCTCCCTCCGGGATATGGACATGGATATCATTCTTTTCATAAATATTGTTGTCAATGTCATAAGCGGAGCTTACAGAACGGACATAGCTGAGAGCGGTCTGAGCGGATTCCTTCATGACATCGCCCAGCTTTCCGGTAAGCTGAAGCTTTCCGCTTCCGGGCAGAAGGCTCACCTCTACCTCCAGCGTATCGCCGCCCACACTGGTCCATGCCAGGCCGCGGACAATACCCACAAGATCCTCTTTATTGGCCTTGTCAAACCGGATAAGCTCTCTTCCGAGATACTTTTCTAGGTTCCGTTCCGTCACCTTTACCGTCTTCTTTTTGCCCTCCAGAAGCTCTCTTGCTGCCTTCCGGCAAAGCTCTCCGATCTTCCGTTCCAGAGAACGGACACCGGCCTCTCTGGTATAGCTGTGGATGATTTTCCGGATTGCTCCTCCGGTCACAGAAAACTGTGCCTGCGAAAGACCGTTTTTCTTTCTCTGCTTATCTACCAGATAGTTGACGGCAATATGATACTTTTCATTTTCCGTGTAGCTGCTTACTTCGATCACTTCCATACGGTCTAAAAGCGGACGCGGAATCGTCTCCGTGGTGTTGGCCGTCGCAATGAACAGCACCTCGGAAAGATCAATGGGAAGCTCGATGTAATGATCCCGGAACTTGCTATTCTGGTTTCCGTCCAGGATCTCCAGAAGCGCCGATGAGGGATCTCCCTTGTAATCACCGCCCAGCTTGTCCACCTCATCCAGAAGGATCAGCGGGTTGGATGTTCCCGCCTGCTTTAAGGCAGCTGCAATCCGTCCCGGCATAGCGCCCACATAGGTCCTCCGGTGGCCGCGCAGCTCCGCTTCATCACGGACGCCTCCCAGACAGATCCGCACATACTTTTTACTGAGTGCCCGGGCAATGGAGCGGGCAATGGATGTTTTTCCCGTTCCTGGAGGCCCGACCAGACAGAGGATCGGGCTCTCTCCCTTTCCGGTCAGGGAACGGACGGCAAGGAATTCCATGATCCGCTCCTTGATCTCCTCCATGCCGTAATGATCCGCTTCCAGAACCGCCTCGGCCTTTCCCAGATCCTTATTGTCTCTGGAATGCTTCTCCCATGGAAGCTCCAGCAGATTTTCCACATAGTTGCGGCTGACATACGCCTCCTGGCTTCCGGCCGGCATGGCACGATAACGGTTGATCTCTTTGGTGATCCTATCCTTGATCTCTTTTCCCGCCCTCAGATGGGAAAGCTGCTCCTCAAACTCCTCCGCCTCTGATTCGCTGTCCTCGCCCAGCTCCTCACGGATCAGCTTCAGCTGTTCTCTTAAAATATATTCCTTCTGGTTCTGGTCTACCCGTTCCTTGACCTTTTCCTGGAACTCCTGCTTGATGCGGCAGACCTGAACCTCCATGGTCAGGATCTTTTCCACCAGCACATACCGCTCCGGCAGAGAAATGGCCTCCAACAGCTGCTGGCGGTTCTCCAGACTGAAGGGAATGTTGACTGCAATATCATCAACCAGCTCCTCCAGACTGGTGCTTTCCAGCAGCTCCGCGATCAGTTCCCGGTTCATGGACGGATTGGCATCGGCATACTGCTCCACCAGTCCCTTTAAGATCCGGCTCATGGCCTCTCTTGTGATCTCGTCTGCTTCCTCAAAGGGCTCCGTCGGGCAGGGCTCAAACTCTGCCTTCAGATACCCCTCCGAATCGGTAAGCTCTGTCAGACGGCCGCGCAGCAGACCTTCCGCCAGAACTCTTACCATGCCGCCGGGCAGCTTTACGATCTGCTTGATGGACGAAACGGTTCCGATCTCATAAAGCTCCTTCATGCCCGGATCTTCATCCTGAACCGAACGCTGTGCCACCAGAAAGATCTTCTGATCCGCCACCATGGCTTTTTCCAATGCAAGAATAGACTTTTTCCTGCTGACATCAAAATGTACAACCATCTTCGGCAGCACACATAATCCGCGAAGTGCGAGTGCAGGGATTGTCATGTTCTTTCCTCCTTTAGTTTCCTTTTACACAACAAGGGACCGCATTGTTCTGCGGCCCCTTTCGTCAGGCGGTTTCGCCCTTGCGCTTCTTTACTTCCGTATCACGGTAGACAAGCTGCGGCTGGGCCTTGCCCTCCACGACTTCTTTTGTAATGATACACCGGCCGATGTTGTCATCTGACGGGATCTCATACATAATATCGGTCATTACTTTTTCCATGATCCCACGAAGTCCGCGGGCGCCGATCTTGCGCTCCACCGCCTGGTCTGCAATCGATTCCAGGGCATCATCCGTGAACTGGAGTTCCACACCATCCAGATCAAACAGCTTCTGGTACTGCTTCACAATGGCATTCTTCGGCTCTGTCAGAATCCGGATCAGAGCATCGCGGTCCAGTAACTCCAGAGACTCCACCATAGGCACACGGCCAATGAACTCCGGAATCAGACCAAACTTGATCAGATCCTGCGGTGTTACCTGAGACAGAAGCTCACTGACATCACGCTCGCTCTCGTCCTTTAACTGGTTCTCAAAGCCAAGAGATCCGGCTCCGAGGCGGCTCTCCACGATCTGCTCCAGGCCGTCAAAGGCTCCGCCGCAGATGAAGAGGATATTGGTGGTATCGATCTGGTACATCTCCTGATGGGGATGCTTTCTTCCGCCCTGAGGCGGCACACTGGCAACCGTTCCCTCCAGGATCTTTAAGAGTGCCTGCTGAACGCCTTCGCCGGAAACGTCTCTTGTAATGGACACATTCTCGGACTTCTTCGTGATCTTATCGATCTCATCAATATAAATGATTCCGTATTCCGCCCGCTCAATATCAAAATCGGCGGCCTGAATGATCTTCAGCAGAATATTTTCCACATCCTCGCCGACATAACCGGCCTCAGTGAGAGAGGTTGCGTCTGCGATGGCAAAGGGCACGTTTAAGATCCTTGCCAGGGTCTGGGCCAGGAAGGTTTTTCCTGATCCGGTAGGCCCGAGGAGAAGGATATTACTCTTCTGTATCTCGACATCGGAGGTTTCCTCCGGTGCCATGATCCGCTTGTAATGATTGTAAACCGCAACGGAAAGGACTTTTTTTGCCTGATCCTGTCCGATCACATATTCGTCCAGGAACTTCTTGATTTCCTTCGGCTTTAACAGGTTGATCCCCTCTGCCAGTGCGTCCTTGTGGTTCAGATCGGGATCTTCCGCGATCAGCTCCGCACAAAGCTCCACACATTCATCACAGATATAGACATCCTTTCCGCCTGCGATCAGTTTTCTTACCTGTTCCTGGGTCTTTCCGCAGAAAGAGCAGCGAACGTCAAATTTTCCTGCCATTGGCTTACCTCTGGCGGCTTTCGATCACCTGGTCGATGATTCCATATTCCATGGCCTCGGCCGCGCTCATATAATGGTCACGCTCCGTATCCACCTCAACAACACTTAACGGCTGGCCGGTGTTCTGCGCCAGCAGCTCATTGAGCTTTCTCTTTGTTGCAATGATCTTATCTGCCACGATCTGGATATCGGTGGCCTGGCCCTGGGCACCGCCGGAGGGCTGATGGATCATGATCTCCGCATTGGGAAGCGCCATGCGCTTGCCCTTTGTTCCGCCTGCAAGAAGGAATGCACCCATGCTGGCTGCCATTCCGATACAGATGGTGGATACATCGCATTTGATATACTGCATGGTATCATAAATTGCCATACCTGCTGTCACAACTCCGCCGGGGCTGTTGATATAAAGCTGGATGTCCTTTCCGGGATCCTCCGATTCCAGGAATAAAAGCTGAGCCACGATCAGGCTGGCCGTCGTTTCATTCACTTCCTCGCCCAGAAAGATGATCCGCTCTTTTAACAGTCTGGAATAAATATCGTAGGAACGCTCGCCCCTGCTGGTTGATTCAATGACGTAAGGAACTAAACTCATTCAGATACCTCCTGTAATTCAATTAAACCTCTACTGCCTCTGCACACAGAAGATCTACAGCCTTCTGTACTGCAATGTCAGTCTTCATCTGTGCGGCTTCTGCCTCACCGAGATACTTCTTGAGCTGGTCTGCTTCCATCTGGTAAGCCTTTGCCATCTCTTCGATCTCCTTGTCTAATTCTTCATCAGACACCTGGATATCCTCAGCCTTTGCAATCGCCTCCAGAACAAGTCTCGTCTCGATGCGCTTCTTGGCCTGCTCAACCATCTGCTGCTCCAGCTGCTCTCTTGTGGTTCCGGTGTACTGCATATACATTTCCATAGTCAGGCCCTGGCCCTGCATTCTCTGAGCAAACTCATCAACCATGTTGGAAGCCTGAGTCTTGATCATGGGTTCAGGAATCTCCATCTGTGCGTTTGCAACAGCCTTCTGTACAGCCTCGTCTTCCTTTGCTCTCTTGGCGTCTGCTTCCTTCTGTGCCTTTAACTTGTCGGCAACTTCCTTCTTGTACTCTTCCAGAGTATCGAACTCGGAAACCTCGCTTGCGAACTCATCATCGATCTCGGGAAGCTGCTTCTCCTTGATCTCCTTCACAGTTACCTTGAAGGTTGCATCCTTGCCTTCCAGCTCTTTTGCCTGGTAAGGAGTCGGGAAGGTTACCTTTACTTCTGTTTCTTCGCCTGCATTCTTGCCGATAAGCTGATCTTCAAAGCCGGGGATGAACTGGCCGGAGCCGATCACCAGCGGGAAATCCGTTCCCTTTCCGCCCTCGAATGCTACGCCGTCGCAGAAGCCCTCGAAGTCGATCACTGCGGTATCATCCTTCTGAACCGGGCGGCCTTCAACGGTAACAACCGTTGCATTCTTCTCCTGCTCCTTCTTGATCTCAGCCATCACATCATCATCGGTTACGATGAGATCCTGCTTTGCAACCTCAACGCCCTTATACTGTCCAAGCGTCACCTCAGGCTTTACCGCTACGGTTGCAGTAAAGATCATGGGCTTTCCTGCCTCGATCTGGGTTACATCGATCTCCGGACGGGAAACAATATCAAGACCGCTCTCGTCGCATGCCTTTGCATAAGCGCCGGGAAGCAGGATATTAACAGCGTCCTCATAAAATACGCCAACGCCGAACATCTTCTCGATCATCTTCTGGGGTACATGGCCCTTACGGAAGCCGGGAACATTGAATTTGCCCTTATTCTTCTTATACGCATCGCCGATCGCCTTTGTTACCTCCTCAGCGGGAACCTCGATGGTCAGCTTCGCCATGTTCTTTTCCAAGTTCTCTACCTGTACACTCATTTCCGTGTATCCTCCTTAATAATATAGATTCAGAATGCGCAATAGAAGCCCTCCCGGAGCTTCCCCATTACACAAAAGCGTTTCTGTCTGTATTCACAGTCTGACAAGTTACCATTATATCATAGAATATATTTAATTTCCAGCACTTTTTGCACTTCCAACCAGCCGGCCCGGCATGTTACTGCTCCGAGCGACCGCTCCCGCTTAACCCTCGCAGCCAGCGGCACATAACCCTCGCCAGTCGCTTCCGCTCCGGCTTGGGAAGTGCCGGGGCTCGGGACGTCCTCTTCGCAGCATACATGCACGCTTCCAGCTGGTTAGATGCTGTCAAAAGTTTTGGCTCCGGAAATTTTGCTTCGCGGATCCACTGCCCATGCCTGACAGAGGCAACTTTTGATTGTGCCGGGTGGCAGGCATGGGTGGAGCCGCGAATACTTCCTTTACGGATGCTGGATTGCTTCTTTTACCTGCGCGGAAATCTCCTCCCCGACCAGAACCTTTAACAGTTCCAGGCCTTCATCGATAGCGAATCCAAGGCCTCTTGCGGTCACTACGCTGCCGTCGCGGACAACGCCTTCTCTTGTGACTTTGGCACCCAGAAGCTTCTCCTCCCAGCCGGGATAACAGGTAGCACGCTTTCCTTCCAGAACACCGTATTTTCCGAGCACACTGGGCGCCGCGCAGATAGCCGCCAGTACCTTTCCGTCTGCCTGGAATTTCCGGATCATTTTTCCGAGTCCCTCATGCTCCGCCAGATGGGCCGTACCGGGCATACCGCCCGGAAGAAAGATGGCATCACATTTCTCACAGTCTGCTTCCGACCAGAGGCTGTCCGTCCTGATCGTAATCCCGTGGGAGCCGGTAATCCCCTGTTTTCCGCTCATGGATGCCAGCGTCACTTCCACGCCTCCGCGCCGTAAAATATCCACCACTGCCAGGCATTCTACCTCTTCCAGTCCCTCCGCCAGACACACATATACCTTTGCCATACCTGCTCCTTTCTGCTGTCATGCAGCCGTCCGTTTTCCCTGTTTTCATGTGTTTCCGAATGATTTCATGCTTCTGCATCCGTGTATTTCCGCACATTTCTGCGCATTTCCGAACCATTTCCGCGGCTGCTCTGTGAACAGCACGCTCCTCGTCCTGATTTTCCCCTATTATAGTAATTTCCGCTTCACTTGTCCACAAAATTCCATTTTTACTGCTGTTTTTTGTTTATACCGCCTTTTATTTCGACTGTCCTTCCTCCGAGGCTTTCATAAATCCTGTGAGAAACTGAAAGGACAGTCCGCCCCTTTGCTGCACAGCTCAGCGCTTCCAGCACACGCGTTTCGGTCTCAGCGTCCAGATTTGCTGTAATCTCATCCAGAAGAAGAACAGCCGGATCTGCTGCCACGGCACGGGCAATGGACAACAGCTGCCACTCTCCCTGGGAAAATAGCCTCTCCGTGCATACCGTATCATAGCCATCCGGCAGCGTCTCAATACTTGT
>CAKRJM010000079.1 GCA_934351765.1 uncultured Lachnospiraceae bacterium
CAAAGAACTGGAAATACCAACAGCATCGTTGTTTCGGATTTTAAAAAACCTGGCGAGCCGTGATTATATCACGGTTTTGGATGGAACGCCTGTCCGCTATACCATCGGACGGCGGCCGTTTCAGCTTGTGACCAATTATCGAAATGGGGTGGATCAGAAGGATGTGATCAAACCGGTTATGCAGGAGCTGACGGCGCGTACCAGTCAGACGGCTCAGTATGCTGTGTTCCAGAACGGGCAGTTCCTTTATATCGAACAGGTGCTTTCAGATGCAAAGTTAAATATTCTGGCACAGCTTTATGTGCCGCTGGAGGTGAATACCAGCGCCGGGGCGAAAATGATCCTGGCAAATCTGCCAAAAGAGACGCGGGAAGCGTATCTTTCCGGTATCACGCTTCAGAAGCGGACGGTTCATACCATCAATGATATGGATCTTTTGCGGGAGGAGCTGGAACGGTCAAAGAAGCGAGGGTATGCTCTGGATGATGAGGAATTTACCATCGGGATCGGCTGTATGGCAGTGCCGGTTTTTAACGGCGATGGTCATTGCTGCGGTGCAGTCGGTGTTACTGGTTATATTGAGGATTATCGGAATACGGAGACATTTCGGCATATTCAGGAGTGTCTGATCGAAGCAGCAGGGGAGATAGGAAGAAAACTGCGAAGATAAAACAGGATAATCAATGGCTGAATTGAATATAGAAACGAAAATCCAACTGTTCAATAAAAGATCAGTTGGATTTTTCTGTATATGTGCCAGGTTCATCTAAAAATTGTACGACTTCATTTGGTGTGCAGTCCAGGATACGGCAGATCTTTTCCAGAGTCAAAAGGGTGATATTATTTCCTTTTCGGAGAGTGTCCAGTGTGCGGTTGTCGATTCCTTGTTTCATCAGCCGGTATTGTGTAAATCCGCGGGATTTCATAGTATCCCACAGCGGGCTGTAATCGATCATGTAGTACACTTCCTCTCCTGTAATTGTAACTGTTAGTTCCAATTATAGGAGAGAATGAGGAAAAACAATATTGTGCATATATTCACTATATCAGCAAGCGGAATGTTTTGAAAAATTCGGGATTTATTGGAAAATCCCGGAATAAAATAAAAGAAAACGGAGTCATGGAGCATGCTCAATGTTTTATGGTGCGGAATGGTGTTTCTCGGCGTTGTATGGGGGATTATATCCGGAAATATGGGGCTTCTGACGGATGGAATTTTGAACGGCGCCGGAGATGCGATTTCGCTGTGCATTACCATGGCGGGAATCCTGTCATTCTGGTGCGGACTCATGGAGATCGCCGGACAGGCGGGATTATTAAAGAAACTCACTGGAGCATTAAAGCCTTTTGTGGGTTTGTTGTTTCCGAGAATTCCGGAAGGACATCCGGCGAGAGAGGCCATTTCCACAAATCTGGCAGCAAACATTCTGGGACTTGGATGGGCGGCAACACCGGCGGGGCTGGAGGCTATGAAGCTGCTGGAGGAAATGAAAGAGACAAGGCGGGGAGAGACAGTGACTGTCCCGCGGGGAACGGCCAGCCGGGAGATGTGTACGTTTTTAATCCTGAATATTTCTTCACTACAACTGATCCCGGTGAATATGATCGCCTATCGGAGTCGTTACGGCAGTGCAATGCCGGAGGTGATCGTGGGACCGGCGATTCTTGTAACGCTGGCAAGTACCGCAGCAGCAGTTTTGTTCTGCAGGATCATGGAACGGTCTGATGACCGGAAAAATAGAAGAAGGGAATAAGAAAAACGGGAATGATGGAACAGAAATTCCGAAATTACACAGAAGAAACACAGAACGTTCACAGAATGATTCCATATTGGGCACAATTCGGTCGTATACTGAATAGTATCATGCGGGGACAGAATGCTTTCTGCCGGAAAAAGATTTTTGTTACAGGCTTACAGAGGCTGAACAGAAAAGCAGAAAGCAGATCATGAACCGAAGCAATATGGAAAGGGAGGAACAGCTTTGATCGAGGTAAAGAATCTGGTGAAGCGGTATGGAAACCATCTGGCGGTGGATCATTTAAGCTTCACGGTGGAAAAGGGCCAGATTTATGGATTTCTGGGGCCAAACGGTGCCGGAAAATCGACGACCATGAACATCATAACCGGTTATCTGGCATCTACAGAGGGAACGGTAATCGTAGACGGGCATGATATTTTAAAGGAGCCGGAGGCAGCAAAACGCTGTATCGGCTATCTGCCGGAGCAGCCGCCGCTTTATATGGACATGACGGTTGGGGAATATCTTTCGTTTGTGACAGAATTAAAACAGATCAAAAAAGGGGAACGGAAAGCCATGGCGAAGAAGGTCATGGAAATGACAGGGACCTGGGAGGTAAAGGACCGCCTGATCAAGAATCTGTCCAAAGGGTATCGGCAGAGAGTCGGGCTTGCCCAGGCGCTGGTCGGATTTCCGGAAATCCTGATTCTCGATGAGCCGACGGTGGGACTTGATCCCAAGCAGATGATCGAGATCCGAGGTATGATACGGGAACTGAGCAGGGATCATACGGTCATTTTAAGCTCCCATATTCTTTCGGAGGTCAGCGCTGTCTGCGATCATATTTTGATCTTATCCAAAGGAAAGCTGGCAGCCAGCGATACGCCGGAGAATCTGAGCCGTGCCATGGCGGGGGAACAGAAGCTGTCACTTCTGGTAAAAGGACCGGAAACGAAGATCCGGCAGGCGGCGGAAGAACTGAGGGCTGCCCAGTGGAGTCTCGGTGCGGAACCGGAGGAGCCTCAGGCCTTCCGGCTTTCTGTTAAGGCGGAGCCGGAACAGGATCTGAGGGAGAAAACGTTCCGAACCATGGTGGATCACGGACTGGTGATTCTGGAGATGAAGACCACCAGCATGAGCCTGGAGGAAGTATTCCTGGAGCTGACCGAAGGAGCTGCCGGTGATGCGGATGGCATCAGTGCAGAGGAGCTTGAAGCAGAAGAGCAGACTGCAGATTATGCAGGTGCAGAAAAAGAAAATGTAAGCGAATTAGGTGCAGATCCTAAAAATACAAAGAATTCGGAAGAGGAGGAAAACCATCATGACAGCGATTTATAAACGGGAGGTCCGGTCGTATCTGACTTCTATGCTGGGCTATGTGTTTATGGCGCTTAACCTGCTTCTGACCGGTATTTATTTCACGTATTACAACCTGGGATATGGCTATCCTTATCTGGATTACACCCTTTCCGGTGTCAGCTTTGTTTTTATGATTACGACACCGATCCTGACCATGAAGGTAATGGCGGAGGAGCGAAAGCAGAAAACGGATCAGCTTCTTTTAACCTCACCGGTCAGTCCCCTGAAGATCGTTCTTGGGAAGTATCTGGCGCTGGTGACCATGTTCTTAATTCCGGTAGTGATCATTGCATGTTATCCGCTGATCCTGTCCGGCTTTGGAACGATTCCCTTTGCGGCTGATTATACGGCACTGTTTGGCTATTTCCTGCTGGGCTGTGCTTATCTGGCTCTGGGACTTTTTATGTCCTCGTTAACAGAAAGTCCGGTTCTGGCGGCAGTGTTATCGTTCGGAACCTGTTTTCTTCTGTATATGGAGGAAAATATCAGTAGCATGATCTCCGGCACGGCGTTGGCAACATATATTGCGTGTCTGCTTCTGGCAGTACTGATTTCGCTGATCATTTATGCAATGACAAAGAAAAAGATTATTTCCGGAGGCCTGTTTGCGGCAGCAGCCATTGCCCTGACGGTCTGCTATTTTGTGAAATCATCGTTCCTTTCCGGCGGAATCCAGAAGATCCTTTCGGTGTTTGATTTTGGAAGCCGGTTTTCCATATTTTTAAATGGAATCCTGGATCTGCGTGCAGTCCTTTATTATCTGTCGGCCATTGTGGTCTGCTGTTTTCTGGCTGTACAGTCCATTGAAAAACGGCGCTGGGGTTATCATCATGGTTCCTACAGTGTGGGGTGGGCAGCAGCAGTACTGGCGATCATAGTAGTGTTCAACTTAACAGCAGGGGAGCTTCCATCCAGTCTGGTAAGCAAGGATATGACAGCAAACCAGTTTTATACGTTGTCCAGTCAGTCCAGGGATGTATTAAAGGGACTGGAAAGCGACATTACCATTTATGAACTGGTGGAGGATGGAGTCGGAGACGCCATGACGGAAAATCTTCTGGAGCAGTATGTGGGACAGAGCAGCCATATCAAAGTGGTGCAGAAGGATCTTGTAACATATCCGACGTTTGCTTCAAACTATACAGACAGTACGCTGAAAGCGGGCAGCCTCATTGTGACAGACGGAGAGCGGAGTAAGGTGATCGCAGATTCGGATCTGTATGAATATTCTTATGATTCTTATACGTATGCGCAGTCCAAGTCGGCGTTTGACGGGGAAGGACAGATTACCAGCGCGATTTCTTATGTGACAGCGGAGAATATGCCGAAGATCTATGCGCTTCAGGGTCACAAGGAGGGGACGCTCAGCGCCGAGATGGAGGATCAGATTTCGAAAGAAAACCTGGAGCTGGATACGCTCAATCTGGTTTCTGCTGAGGCAGTTCCCGATGATGCTGCGATCTTGCTGATCAATTCTCCACAGACGGATCTTTCGGATGAGGAGACGGAAAAAATTTTAAATTATCTGAAAAACGGCGGGAAGGCATTTATTACCAGTACCTATACCGGAACAGTGCTCCCCAACTTTAATTCCGTTCTGGAATATTATGGTGCGTCTCCCATGGACAGTGTCGTAGTGGAGGGGAACAGCAGCTATTACCATCCTCAGAGTCCTCTTTATCTTTTGCCAAAGATCGAAAGCACGGAAATGACCTCCACGCTGGTAAGCGAGAAACGCTATGTATTTACCGCAATTACCCAGGGAATCGCAAGTGTTGACACGGGACGGGACACCGTGAGCACAACGGCTCTTCTGACGACTTCGGATCAGGCTTATGCCAAGGCCGATGCGGCCAATATGACAACGCTGGAAAAGGAAAAGGCAGATACAGACGGTCCGTTTGACCTGGCGGTTTATCTGACCGACAGTGAGACGGATACAGGAATTGTTTATGTGGGATCCGGATATGTACTGGAGGATCAGATGAACAGTACCGTATCTGGTGGAAACTATGAGTTTGTCATGGGCTGCCTGAGTAAACTGGCAAATCATGAGACAACCACGGCTATCGCCTCCAAGAGCATGGAGGTGGATTATTTAACCATCACCGCAGCAGGTGTCAGAACGCTGAGTGCCGCAGTTACAGTGGTGCTTCCGGCGGTTTTGATGATCTTCGGCGGACTGATCTGGTATAAGAGGAGGAAACGATGAAAGGAAAACGACTGATTGCCGCGCTGGTGGTTCTGGTGCTTTGCATCGGCGGTTACCTTCTGGTAAAAAGTCTGGACCTGAAACAGGTAAAGGAGGAAGATCCGGAGTATATGATACAGGTGGATTCCGCCGAAATCACGAATTTCTCTTTTGTGCGGGACGGACAGACTCTTTCGTTTACAAAGAAGGATGATACCTGGAATTATGATGGAGATGAAAGTCTTACGATGAATCAGACTTCCATGAAGTCCATGGCGGCGGTGCTTGCAGAGGTGGAGGCAGAGCAGATCCTTACGGAGCACGAAGATCTGTCGGAATATGGGCTGGACAGTCCATCCAATACCATTACCTTTACGGCGGGCGGGGAAACGAAAATGATTTTTGTGGGAAATGAGAACAAGGCTGCGTCCGGAGTCTATGCGATGATGGACGGGGACGATACGATTTACCTGATTTCAGAGACACTTCCCAACAAGTTTGAATGCGGACTGGATACGCTGGAGGAAACAGAAGCGGAAACCAGTGAAAGTGAAACAAAGTAAGGCGGCACCCGGAGCATATCATATCAGCTTCGGGTGTTTTTTCTTTCATGGAATGCTGTCTTTACACGTGAGAAGACGCTATGTTATACTGATAAACAAGGATTGGATCAAAAATAAACGATCCGGAGAAAAACGGGGGAAAAATATGACAGGGCTTTCCGAGGAACAGGTCAGAGAACGAAAACAAAAGGGGCTTCAGAATCTTCCGGTGGATCAGGTCTCGAAAACCGTGGGACAGATCATTGCCGAGAATATTCTGACCTTTTTTAATCTGATCTTTACCGTGCTGGCCATCTGTCTGATTCTGGTTCACCATTATAAGCAAATGCTGTTCATGATCGCAGTGGCTGTGAATGCAGTGATCGGAATTGTGCAGCAGCTTCGTTCTAAACGAGTTATTGATCGTCTTTCGCTTCTGGAGGAATCACGGTATCCGGTGATCCGGGACGGAGTTCGTAAGTGCTGTCACAGTTCGGATTTAGTCCAGGGCGATATTGTCTGTCTTCATGCAGGGGATCAGATCCCGGCGGATGCGGAAGTGCGGGAGGGTGAGCTTCGGGTCAGTGAGGCATTGCTCACCGGTGAGGCGGACGCCGTGCGAAAGCCGGTGGGAGCAGAGCTTCGATCCGGAAGTTTTGTATTGTCCGGACAGGCAGCTGTGGAGCTTACTCACGTGGGAGCGGATTCTTATGCGGCAAAGCTGACGGCGGAGGCCAAGAAAAAGGGCGTCGGAAAACAGTCGGAGATGATGAAATCACTGGATGCGCTGCTCCATGTGATTGCGATTCTGCTGGTACCGCTGGGACTTTTGCTGTTCTGGAAGCAGCATTGGATCCAGGGGCTCTCTGTTTCCCAGGCAACCGTTGCGGTAATTGCCGCTATGGTGGGAATGATTCCGGAGGGGCTGTATCTGTTAACCAGTGTGGCGTTGGCACTCAGTGTTATGCGGCTGGGAAAGCAGGGCGTGGTGATCCATGAAATGAGCTGCATTGAGACATTGGCAAGGGTTGATGTGCTCTGCGTGGATAAAACAGGGACGATCACAGAACCTCAGATGGAGGTCGAGGAAACGGTTCTTTTAAAGGAAGCTGTTTATGGGCAGGAGTTTCTGGAGGAGCTGCTGGGCGCATTTTATACGGCAATGGAGCCGGACAATGAAACTGCGGCAGCAATTCGGAGAGCGTACGGAAGGAATGTCTGCTGGGAGTGTGAGAACCGGATTCCGTTTCAGTCGGCGTCAAAATGGAGTGCAGTGATATTCAGAGAGCAGGGAAGTTTTCTGATTGGTGCGCCGGATACGCTTCTCCCCGACATGGAGGATTGTCTGCGCCGAAGAGTGGAAACTTATACCGGGCGCGGCGCCCGTGTGGTTCTGGCCGCGAAATATCAGGGAACACCGGAGGAAGAAAAGCCTCTTACTGCATCGGTGGAACCCATAGCTCTGATTGTGATTGCCAATGATATACGGAAAACAGCATCAGAAACATTTCGATATTTTGCAGAGCAGGGTGTAATAGTAAAGGTCATTTCCGGGGACAATCCGGAAGCGGCAGCGAAAGTCGCCGGCCAGGCAGGAGTTCCAGGGGCCAATGCCTTTGTGGATGCACAGACTTTAAAAGATGAAGAGGAACTTTTCCGGGCTGCAGAGAAGTATACAGTATTTGGGCGCGTAACACCGGAACAGAAACGTCTGTTGGTTGAGGCACTGAAAAAACAGGGACATACGGTGGCCATGACCGGGGATGGTGTCAATGATGTGCTGGCATTGAAAGATGCGGACTGTGGGGTTGCCATGGCATCCGGAAGCGATGCGGCACGCCATGCTGCGCATCTGGTTTTGATGGATTCGGATTTTTCGGCCATGCCCCAGGTGGTTGCTGAAGGCAGGCGTGTTACCAATAATATTGAGCGGGCAGCAGCCCTGTTTCTGGTCAAAAATATTTTCTCCTTTCTGCTGACAGTGATTCTGTTATTTGCCCCCTTGACCTATCCGCTGACGCCGATCCAGCTCACCATGATCAGCGGCTTTACGATTGGTGTTCCTTCATTTTTCCTGGCACTGGAGCCAAACAAGAACCTGATCAAAGGCCGGTTTATGAATAATGTGATGGCAAAGGCATTTCCAGGCGGATTGACCAATGTGGCGGTTGTGCTGACAGTTTCCATCAGCTGTGCCGTGTTTCGTTATCCGGTCGGTGTAATGAATACCATGGCCGGAATCTCGGTGGCTTTTGTGGGACTTCTGGTTCTGGCACAGGTGTGTAAACCCTTTAATACGAAACGATTTCTTATCTGGCTTCTGATGACAGCCGCCATGGCTGTAAATATTCTGCTGCTGGGACCGATTTATTCCCTGGAACCGCTTCGCGTTTCTCAGTGGATCGTGCTGGGAATGATTATGGGAGCGGCGTATCCGTTTTTCCTGCTTATGGAACGGCTGGTTCCGGCGGTGATCCGAATGTGGAACCGGTTAAGCGGCAGGGCAGAAAGAATGCGCAGCTGAAACAGAAAACATGCAGGAAGCGAAGCCGGGAGGCCGGCAGAGAAAACAGGCGGCAGAAAAGCCAAGCCTGCGCTTGTGGACATCGGGCGAGTATGGTAAACTGGAAACAGCGGAGGGTGGAAGATGAACAGTTACGAAACTTTTAATCATATACTGGTGAAGCTGTTTCATGACATCATGGATATTGAACAGAGAGCGATCATCACGGAAGAGTTTAAGGATATTACCAACAATGATATGCATGTGATCGAGGCCATTGGAATCGGGGAACCGAAAAATATGTCCACGATTGCCAAGGCGCTTCATGTGACGACCGGAACGCTGACGATCTCCATGAACAGTCTGGTAAAAAAGGGGTATGTGAAGCGCGAACGGAGTGAGACCGACCGGCGTGTGGTATATATCATGCTGACTGCAAAGGGAAAACTGGCATACCGGCATCATGAAGCATTTCATAAAAAGATGACGGCGGCGCTGGTGCGCGATATGGACCCGGAGGATACAAAGCTGCTGGTTCAGGCGCTTACAAACCTGAAAAACTTTTTCGAAAACTATGAAAAAGAAGAAGAGGAAGAAGGCATTGTGATCACGCAGAAGACTGTGAAAACAAAACGCGAAATAACAGGCGGGATCGTCCTGTGGAGAGAAAAGACTTCCGCAGGACGATCCTGCGGAAGAAACGGATCCTGAAGGCAGGGTTCGTTTTTGTTTATTAGAAAGGTTTTTCCTGATAAACAAAAAGAACGCTGAAGTGCGCACTGCGGCGTACAATGTTGACGACATAAGTGACCGCCGCAGACGCGAGAATGAACCGGAGCACATTCTTTACTTAATTTAATCAGGATTAAAATTTACGGATTAAATTAAAATTTAAAGATTGCTGTTCCGTAAGCGGGAAGCGGGTAGGCGAAGGAATAATCCCGTCCGTCACAGGGACTCTTTTTAGCAGTATAG